>NZ_JBHWUW010000027.1:0-109102 GCF_042737245.1 Streptomyces sp. NPDC060002 | reverse complement strand
GCCCCGGTCCGTACGGACCGGGGCGCCCCTTCGTGCACGTACGCACACCAGGTACGCACTCCGCTCACTCACACCGCGAGGAACGCCGCCGTCAGCAACGCGACGCCCGACCCCGCCAGCACCCAGCCCACCCGCACCCGCCCCAGCCCACCCGCGACCACGATCGACGCCAGCAGCAGGGCCCCACCCAGCGGCACCCACGCGTACAGGACCCCGGCCGGGCCCGACCGGACCACCTCGTCACTGCCCGGCTTGATCACCACGGTGTAGATCCCGCCCCTGCGCACCGCCACCGACTTCTCGATCTCCACGCGCGCGCGTGCCGTCGACCCGGCCGACAGCGGCGTGTACGGCCCCGCGCACGTGTCCTCGCCGCACCGCGTCACCTCGACCGTGCCCTGCTCCCGGCCCTTCGTCAGCATCACGTGCTGCGCGGACCCCCAGGAACCCCACACCCCCGCCAACAGGATCAGCACGGCGACCGCGCCCATCGCCACGACCCGCCCGAACCGCAACGCGGCCCCCGAAGCAGAGCCCTTGGCCGAGCCCTTGGCCGGTTCCGAGCCTTCTCCCCCGGCCGGGCCGGCGCCCTTGGCCGGGGCCGCGCCTCTGGCCGAACTCTTGGCCGAGCCCTTGCGGGCGTGACCCCGGCGGCGGTGGGACGAGGCTGCTGTGGCAGGCATGGCCGGGATCATTGGCCATGCCTGAACGGCCCGTCAACCTGCGTGGGCGACAAGTCAGGAGTTGTACGTGCTTTGCGCCCGCTCCAGCCCCTCCAGCACCACGGCCTCCGCCGCGTCCGCCGCACGGTCCACGAAGTAGCCGAGCTCCTTGCGCTCGCCCGAGGAGAAGTCCTTCAGCACGAAGTCCGCCACCTGCATCCGCCCCGGCGGCCGTCCGATACCGAACCGCACCCGGTGGTAGTCCGAGCCCATCACCTTCGTCATCGACTTCAGACCGTTGTGCCCGTTGTCCCCACCGCCGAGCTTCAGCCGCAGCACGCCGTAGTCGATGTCCAGCTCGTCGTGGACCGCGACGATGTTCGCCACCGGCACCTTGTAGAAGTCCCGCAACGCGTTCACCGGACCGCCCGACACGTTCATGAACGACATCGGCTTCGCCAGGACCACCCGCCGGCTCCCCGTTCCCGGCGGGCCCAGCCGCCCCTCGACGACCTGCGCCTGCGCCTTGCCCGCCCGCTTGAACCTCCCCCCGATCCGCTCGGCCAGCAGATCCGCCACCATGAAACCGACGTTGTGCCGGTTCATGGCGTACTCGGGGCCGGGATTGCCGAGACCCACGATCAGCCAGGGGGCATTGGCGTCGGTCGTCACGTCCATGTCTCCTTGATACGCGCAGACCGCCGCTCCCCGGAGGGAACGGCGGCCGACGGGATGAGGTGCTGGGAAGATCAGGCCTCGGTGGACTCGGCCTCGGCGTCCGCCGGGGCCTCCTCCGCCTGGGCGGCCAGGACCTGGAGGACGACCGCGTCCTCGTCGGTCGCCAGCGTGGTGCCCTTGGGCAGCGGGATGTCCTTGGCGAGGATGGCGGCGCCGGCCTCCAGGCCCGCGATGGAGACGGTGACCGACTCGGGGATGTGCGTGGCCTCGGCCTCGACGTTCAGCGTGCTCAGCACGTGCTCGAGCAGGTAGGCACCCGGGGCCAGCTCGCCCTCGGTGTGCACGTAGACCTCGACGTTGACCTTCTCGCCGCTGCGGACCAGCAGCAGGTCGACGTGGTCCAGGAAGCCCTTGATCGCGTCACGCTGGACGGCCTTCGGGATGGCCAGGTGGGTCTTGCCGTCGATCTCCAGGCTGAGCAGGACGTTCGGGGTGCGCAGCGCGAGCTGGAGCTCGTGGCCCGGCAGCGTGATGTGCACGGGGTCGGCGCCGTGGCCGTAGACCACGGCGGGAACCTTGCTGTCACGGCGGATGCGGCGGGCGGCGCCCTTGCCGAACTCGGTGCGGGTCTCGGCTGCGAGCTTGACCTCGGCCATGTTCACTCCTCGTAGAAAGGGGGGAAAGGTGGTCACCCGGCCAAACCATCGGCCTGCTACGAAGAGCGCGTCGATAACGGACCGCCGTACACACACGTGTACGGCCTCCCTCGCCGAGCAACTGTGGCAGTTTACGCGGCGGGAAGGCCGTACAGGAAATCGATCTAGACGAGAACCGTCACTGCTCGTCGAAGAGGCTCGTCACCGAACCGTCCTCGAAGACCTCGCGGACGGCGTTCGCGATCGTCGGCGCGATCGACAGCACCGTGATCTTGTCCACCTCGAGCTCACCCGGCGTCGGCAGGGTGTTGGTGAAGATGAACTCGCTGACCTTCGAGTTCTTGAGGCGGTCGGCCGCCGGACCCGACAGCACACCGTGCGTCGCCGTCACGATGACGTCCTCCGCACCGTGCGCGAACAGCGCGTCCGCGGCGGCGCAGATGGTGCCACCCGTGTCGATCATGTCGTCGACGAGCACACAGACCCGGCCCTTGACCTCGCCCACGACCTCGTGGACGGTCACCCGGTTCGCCACGTCCTTGTCGCGCCGCTTGTGCACGATCGCCAGCGGCGCGCCCAGCCGGTCGCACCAGCGGTCGGCCACCCGCACCCGGCCCGCGTCCGGCGACACGACGGTCAGCTTGTCGCGGTCCACCTTGCTGCCCACGTAGTCGGCGAGCAGCGGCAGCGCGAAGAGGTGGTCCACCGGGCCGTCGAAGAAGCCCTGGATCTGGTCCGTGTGGAGATCCACCGTCAGGATCCGGTGCGCGCCCGCCGTCTTCATCATGTCCGCGATCAGACGGGCCGAGATGGGCTCACGTCCGCGGTGCTTCTTGTCCTGACGGGCATAGCCGTAGAACGGCACGATCACGGTGATCGAACGGGCCGACGCGCGCTTCAGCGCGTCGATCATGATCAGCTGCTCCATGATCCACTTGTTGATCGGAGCCGTGTGGCTCTGGATCAGGAAGCAGTCCGCACCTCGCGCCGACTCCTGGTAGCGGACGTAGATCTCGCCGTTGGCGAAATCGAAGGCCTTCGTCGGGACGACCCCGACACCCAGCTGGTGGGCGACCTCCTCGGCAAGCTCGGGGTGGGCGCGGCCGGAGAAGAACATCATCTTCTTCTCGCCGGTCGTCTTGATCCCGGTCACAGCACTGTCTCCTCAGAGGTGTCTCAGCTGGGGTGTCGAGAGACCTCGCCGCTGGGCGCGACGGGGCCGTCTCAGCTGGTGGGGTGCGGGTGTGCACCTATCACGGTACGCCGTGTCCGACGTGCCTGTTTCCGGTCAGCTTTCGCTTTCCGCCTGGCGGGAGGCCGTCTCGGCCGCCTTCGCCGCCGCGCTGCCCGGACGCTTGCGGGCCACCCAGCCCTCGATATTCCGCTGCTGACCACGGGCCACGGCCAGCGAGCCGGGCGGCACGTCCTTCGTGATCACGGACCCGGCGGCGGTGTACGCGCCGTCCCCGACCGTGACGGGAGCCACAAACATGTTGTCCGAACCCGTACGGACGTGCGACCCGACGGTGGTGTGGTGCTTGTCCTGTCCGTCGTAGTTCACGAACACGCTCGCCGCGCCGATGTTGGTGTACTCACCGATCGTCGCGTCACCGACGTAGGACAGGTGCGGAATCTTCGTCCCCTCGCCGATGGAGGCGTTCTTGGTCTCGACATACGTGCCGATCTTGCCCTTCGCGCCGAGGCGGGTGCCGGGACGGAGGTAGGCGTACGGCCCCACGGTCGCGTTCGGACCGATGCGGGCGCTGTCGGACACCGTGTTGTCGACCCGGGCCCCAGCACCGACCTCGGTGTTCCTCAGCCGGCTGTTGGGGCCGACCTCGGCGCCCTGCCCGAGGTGCGTGCTGCCGTGCAGCTGCGTACCGGGGTGGACGACGGCGTCCTGCTCGAAGGTGACGGTGACGTCGATCCAGGTCGTGGCCGGGTCGATGACGGTCACGCCGGACAGCATCGCGGCGGTCAGCAGCCGGTCGTTGAGAATCCGGCGGGCCTCGCTGAGCTGCACCCGGTTGTTGATGCCGGCGATCTCACGGTGGTCGGCTGCGACGGACGCGCCGACCCGGTGACCGGCCTCCCGGAGGATCCCGAGGACGTCGGTGAGGTACTCCTCGCCCTGGCTGTTGTCCGTGCGGACCTTCTTCAGCGCGTCGGCCAGCAGGGGCCCGTCGAACGCGAAGACCCCGGAGTTGATCTCACGGATCGCGCGCACCGCGTCGTTCGCGTCCTTGTGCTCGACGATCGCGGTGACGGTACCGGAGGCGCCGTCCCGGACGATCCGCCCGTAGCCGGTCGCGTCCGGCACCTCGGCGGTGAGGACGGTGACGGCGTTCCCGTCCGCGTGGTGGGTGGCGGCGAGCTCGGCGAGGGTCGCGCCGGTGAGCAGCGGGGTGTCGCCGCAGACGACGACCACCGTGCCGTCGACGCCGCCGCCGAGCTGCTCGAGCCCCATCCGGACGGCGTGCCCCGTACCGTTCTGCTCTTCCTGCACGGCGGTGCGTACACCGGCGTCGACCTCGGCGAGATGCGCCGTGACCTTCTCCCGTGCGTGTCCGACGACGACGACCAGGTTCTCGGGGTCCAGCTCACGGGCCGCGGCCAGCACATGACCCACGAGGGAGCGGCCGCTGATCTCGTGCAGGACCTTCGGTATGGCGGACTTCATACGGGTGCCCTCACCCGCTGCGAGAACGACGACGGCTGCCGGGCGAATGGCGCTCACGGAAGTTGCCCTTCGGCTGTGGAGTGGGGTGGGACATCCGAAGGATACCGGGGCGTTTCTTTGACGACATGAGAGCGGGCCCTGACAGTGCTGTCAGGGCCCGATTCTGGTAAGGCTCCCCCGCCAGGACTTGAACCCGGACAGATGGCACCAAAAGCCACAGTGCTGCCAATTACACCACGGGGGAATAAACTCGACCAAACCGGACATGCAGCCGGACTGCCGAGTGGCGCCTCCTACTATGCCGTACCACCAGCCCTCGATGCGACGGTGTAGGTCGGCGCCCTGGAGCACGGCCACTCGAAGGCAACCGTGGTAGCCCGCCCCGACATTGGTGCGGGGAATGTGCCATGTGCATACCGTGCGGGCGGAATGCATGGTTCCGGGCTCGAACGGGTGTGGTTCAGCAGTTCGAGGGATACCGGTGGGTTTCGATGCTGTTCGGTTACGGGGCGTGGTGGGGGCCGGTCGGGGAAAGTCGCCGGAAAAGCCGGGGGTCCCGACCGTAGGCTGGAGCCATGACCATGACGGGGGAAGCGGACACGGGGGCCCGGGGAGGGCCGCTGTGGTGGGCCAGACGGCGGAGTGCGGCGTTCGACTGGAGCCTGGGGCTCGTGTCCGCCGTGGAGTGCGCGGTGGAGGGGGTTCCGTTCGCGCGGGACGCGGGGATCCCGTCGGCGGTGGGGGTGGTGTTCGGGCTGCTCGCCGGGTCGGTCCTGGTGGTGCGGCGGAAGTGGCCCATCGCGGTGGTACTGGTGTCGATCGCGATCACACCGGCCCAGATGGGCTATCTGATGGGCATCGTGGGGCTGTACACGCTCGCCGCCTCCGAGCTGCCGCGCCGGATCATCGCCTCGCTCGCGGGGATGCAGCTGGTGGGGACGTTGATCGTGACGTTCGTGCGGGTCCGGCAGAGCATGGACCAGGGCCGTCTGACCATCGGTGACTGGTTCATCCCGTTCGCCGCCATCACGACCTCGCTGGGGCTCACCGCCCCGCCGCTGCTGCTCGGGATGTACGTCGGCGCCCGACGGCGGCTCATGGAGAGCCTGCGGGAGCGGGCGGACAGCCTTGAGCGGGAGTTGCAGCTGCTCGCGGAGCGGGCCGAGGAGCGGGCGGAGTGGGCGCGTGGCGAGGAGCGCACCCGGATCGCGCGGGAGATGCACGACGTGGTCGCGCACCGGGTGAGTCTGATGGTCGTCCATGCCGCGGCGTTGCAGGCCGTGGCGCGGAAGGACCCCGAGAAGGCGGTGCGCAACGCGGCGCTCGTGGGTGACATGGGGCGGCAGGCGTTGACCGAGTTGCGCGAGATGCTCGGGGTGCTGCGCAGCGGTGGTCCGACGGAGCGGGCGGCGTCGGTGTCGGTGGTGGCGGTGGGGGTGGCCGCCGCGGTGGTGGTGGAGGAGGGCGAGGGGCCGTGTCTGTCCGAGCTCGACGAGCTGGTGGGGCAGTCGGCGGCCGCGGGGATGGTCGTGGAGCTGCTGGTGGAGGGGGACGTACGGGCGTATGCGGCGGAGGTGGAGCAGACGGCGTACCGGGTGGTGCAGGAGGCGCTGACGAACGTCCACAAGCACGCGGCGGGCGCCAAGACGCATGTGCGGTTGGCGCATCGGGAGGGGGAGATCGCGATGCAGGTGGAGAACGGGTCGCCGCCGGAGGCGTCGGCGTTGTCGGCGGGGTTCCCGTCGGGGGGCAACGGGTTGGTGGGGATGAAGGAGCGGGTGGTGGCGCTGGGCGGGGTGTTCGTGTCGGGGCCGACGGAGGCGGGGGGTTTCCGGGTGTCGGCGGTGATACCGGCGTCGTAGCCCCCGGGGGACGGGGGCCGTGCCGGCCGGTCAGCCGGCGGTGAGGCGGACGGGTTCGATGCCGGAGGCGAGGGCGCCGAGGGCTCGGTCGATGTCGAGGCCGAGGTACCAGTCGCCGGTGTGGTCGAGGGCGTAGACGCGGCCTTCGGCGTCGATGGCGAGGATGCCCTGGGTGTCGGCCTCGGCGCCCAGGGGCGCCACCTCGGTGTCGAGGGCGCGGCCCAGGTCGACCAGGGTGCGGGCGAGGTGGAGGCCGTGCAGGGGGTCCAGGTGGACGGTGGTGGGCGCGACCTGGCGGCCGGGGCCGGTGGGCGCGATGGTCAGGCCGCCGAATTCGGCCCAGGCCTCGACGGCGGCGGGGAAGACGGCGTGCCGGTGGCCGGCGGGTGAGGTGTGTTCGCGGAGGGTGTCGGCCCAGATCTCGGCCTGCTTGATGTCCCAGCGTCCGGGTTGCCAGCCGGCGGCGCGCAGGGCGGCGTCGACGGGGACGGGGAAGCGGGTGGTGGAGGTGCGGTCGGGGTGCATCGGCCCTTCGTTCGTCGAGCTGGTGGTGCGTGGCCCGGTGGGGCCGGTGTGTCGTCCTGTGCGGGGGGTGGCGGTGGGACGCGGTTCAGTCGCCTGTGGTCGACGGGTCGACGATGCGGACGCCGAAGTGGGCGCTGAGCGCGGTGCAGGCGCGGCAGGGGGCCGCGAAGCTGCCGTGCAGGGGGTCGCCGTCCTCGCGGATGCGGCGGGTGGTGAGTTTGGCTTGCTTGAGCGTTCTGCGGGCTTCGCCGTTGGTCATGGGGCGGCGGGCGGCGCGTCTGCTGCGGGCGGCGTCGGCGGCGGTGATGTGCCGCGAGATGAGGAGCGCCTCGGCACAACGCCCGGTGAAGCGGTCGCGCTGGGTGCTGGCGAGGGTGTCGAGGAAGTCCTGGACGAGGGGGTGCAGGGACGGGGGCTGGTCGGCGCGGGCGGCGGTGCTGGTGAGCGTGGCGCCGCGGACGGAGAGGGCGGCGGCGACGGTGGGGAGTATGCCGTCCCGGCGGTGGCGCAGGACGGGCGCGTGCGGGGTCTCGGTGGCGGACCAGCCGATGCGGGGGTCGCCGGACGCACCGGTGTGCGGACCGGTGTGCGGGTCGCCGGTCCGGCCGGTGTCGTGAGCGGCCGTGTTGCCGGTGAACAGGTTGTCCGACCTGCCGGTGTGTGACCCTGTCTGCGTCGCGTTCATGATCGTTTTACCCTCCCGTGCATCCCCCCGGACGTCACAGAGTGCCAAATGGCGTGGCGGGTGCGGAAGCTGGGGCGGTTCGACACGCCCGGGTTCGGGCGGGCTGTCACGGCGGGGTGACGGCTGGTCACGGAAGCGGAGGGCCGGTGACCGCTGTCGTCGTACCGCATAGGCTGTCGGCACCGTCGGCGCGTGGTTGACGCGCGTTGGAGATTGTTGGAGACAGTCGATACGGGGCGTGGTGGGTGGATCCGGAAGCGGAACCGGCCGCTGCGGGCCGTACAGAGTGCCGCAGGGGGCAACCGCCATGACGACAGGTCGGCTCGGGCAACAAGCCGCGCCGCCGAACGCGGCCTATGCCGGGCAGGTCGTGCATTTCCCGGATCCGGTCCGGGCGGCACGACACCCGAGGGGCGTGCGGATGGACGAGCGGGGCTACCCCGACTTCTCGCCGTATGCGCGGGCGGCGGCGGAGATCGCGGATCCGCCGGAGGGCTTCGGCGTGGACGAGTTGCGGCTGACGGACTACGTGTCGGCGAACGCGGTGCTCTCGGCGTCGGGACACGAGCTCTGGGACACGGTGTCGAGTGTGGCTACGCCGCACGGCTGGACGTGGCACCACGTCGTGGGTTCGCGGCGGCTGGAGTTGGTCCCGGTCGAGGTGAAGGCGCTGCTGCGGCATCACGGCGGGGTCTCGTCGGCGGTGGTGGACCAGGCGAAGCGGGGCACGCGGCCGTTGCAGGAGACGCGTCCGGCGCACTTCGGGCTGCCGAAGTCCGGTGTGGCGGTGACGGAGCAGCAGGTCCAGGGCGTCGAGGAGGACCTCGGGTACCGGCTGCCGGGGCCGTACCGGTCGTTCGTGAAGGCGGCGGGCGGTTGCGCGCCGGTGGGCGCGGCGCTGGACGCGGAGCTGGGGCTCCTGGTGGACCAGCCGTTCTTCACGGTGCGCGACGAGGCCGCCGTCAACGACCTCGTGTACGTGAACAAGTGTCTGCGTGACCATCTGACGAAGGACTACCTGGGCGTCGGTTTCGTGCAGGGCGGGTTGCTCGCCGTGAAGGTGCGGGGCGAGCGGGCCGGTTCGGTGTGGTTCTGCGCGTACGACGATGTCCGGGACGTGGATCCGGCGTGGTCGCCGGCGGAGCGCATGGAGCGGCTGCTGCTGCCGTGCGGTGAGGACTTCGACGTCTTCCTGTCGAGGCTGGCCGGCAATCCGCCGGAGTTGGAGACGGTGGCCAATCTGATGGTGGACGGCGGGTTCGCGCGTGCGGTGCCGGCGGCTGCGTCTTCGGTGGGGGAGTGAGCTGGACGATGGTGACGTTCGCGCGGGCGCAGGAGCGCGCCGAAGAGTGGATCAACGGGGATGTGCCGGCGTATCAGCACCGTGAGGTGCGGGTGCGGGAATTCGAGCTCGGGTTCGTGGTGTGGGCCGAGGACCGCGCGGAGGGGCCGCGTTCGGACGGCGGCGCGCAGCGGCTGGTGATCGCCCGGGACAGCGGGGAGGCCACGCTGTGGCCCGCGGCGCCGGTGGGCGAGGTGATCCGCCGGTACGAGGAGGAGTACGGCCGCACGGACGCCCCCGCCGATGCGGTGCCGGCGCCGGCGGCGCGGGTGGACCTGAATCAGACGTCGTTCCTGTTGTCGCCGCCGGAGTGGTTGCAGGAGGCGGCGGACAGGCTGGGCATCGCGGATCGACGGGAGGCCGGCTCCGGAGCCGGTTCCGGGGCTGCTTCCGGGGCTGGTTCCGGGAACGGCGGGGCCTCTTCGGCGACGGGGTCCGCGTCGCCTTCGGGTGCGGGTGCGGGTGCGGGGTCCGGTTCGGGCGGTTCGGCCGGGGCTGTCCCGGTCGGGGCGCCTGGGACGCCCGGGGGCGGCGATCCCTCGCTTCCCCGGACCCAGGGCGGGGCGCCGGGGAGCGCGCTGCCCGAGACGCAGGCGGGCGTGCCCACGGGTTCGGGCCCCGGTGGACGCTCGGCGCCCGCCGCTCCCGTCGGGGCGACGCCGTGGGCGGGGACGGACACCAACGCAGACGCCGGTGACGACCGTTCCGTGTCCCTGCCCGCGACCGTGTTCGCGCCGCCGCTGAGCGGCTCCGACGACGAGGCGGTGCCGCCGGCGTCCGCGCCGGACGCCAAGACGGCGCTGATCGCGGGCGGCAGCCGGCTGCCGCGGACGGCGGTCGCGCCCGCGCTCGACGCCCCGGGGACGGGTGGCGCGGGCCCCGGCGGTGCGGGGGCGGCCGGGAACGCACCGGGCTCTCCGACTCCGCCGGCCCCGCCGAACACGCCGGCTCCGCCGGCTCCGCCGGCTCCGCCGGCCCCGCCGAACACGCCGGCTCCGCCGGCTCCGCCGGCTCCGCCGTCCGGTCCGGCCGGTTCCTCGTACGGCTATCCGCAGGGGCCGGGCGCGGGCGCGCCGGGTAATCCGGGTAATCCGGGTGGTCCGGGGGCTCCTTCTCCTTCTTCGTCTTCGTCTTCGTCCCCGTCCTCGGCGGGTGGGCCGGGCACGCCGCCTCCGCCCGGCGGGTCTTCCTACGGCTATCCGCAGGGTGCGGGCGCTCCGCCGCCTCCGGCCGGTCCGGGTACGCCCGCGCGGTCGCTCGCGCCGAACGCCGGTGACATCGCGGACGCCGCGACCAGCAAGGCGGCGCCGCCTCCGCGTCGTCACCGGGGTGGAGGGGCGCAGCCGCCGCCTCCGCCGAGTGCGCCGGGCACGCCGGGTGCGCGACCGGGGAACACGCCTCCGCCTCCGCCTTCCGGCCCGGGTGCGCCCGGTACCCCGGCCGGCGGCTATGTGCCCACGCAGCTTGTGTCGGCCCTGGGCCCGGACGGGCCTTCGGGTCCGGCCGGTCCGGGGGCCCCGGGTGCGGGGGGTGCGCCACGGCCTCCGGGCGCGCCCGGTGCGCCCGGTGGGCCCGGTGGGCCGAATCCGCCCGGGGGCACGCCTCCCGGTGGTGTTCACCATGCCGCGACGATGCTTGCCGACCCCGGCCGGATGGGACCGGGCGCGCCGCAGCCGCCGGGTGCCCTCGGCGGCCCGGGTGTCCCCCATGTGCCTGGCGCGCCCGGTGCTTCCGGTATGCCTGGCGCCCCCGGCGCGCAGGCCGCTCCAGGCGCCCCCGGTGCACCGCAGGCGCCAGGTGCTCCTGGCTTCCCGGGAGCCCCGGGCAACCCTGGCCCGCCCGGTGCGCCCGGTGCGCCCGGCGGTGTTCACCATGCGCAGACCATGCTGGCCGGGCCCCACGCGGGTGGCCCCGGCATGCCTCCGCCGCCGCAGGCTCCCGGCGGCCCCGCGTTCCCGGGCGCTCCCGTCGCACCCGCGGTTCCCGGGTTCCCGGGTGCTCCGGGCATGGCTCCCGGCGCCCCTCAGCCTCCGATGCCGCCGGGCGGTCCGGCGCCGGGGCAGCCGCCCGCGTACGGGTATCCGCAGCAGCAGGGGCTGCCGACGGTCGGCCCGGGCTATCAGGCCGTGCTGCGCTTTCGCGCGCAGGACGGCTCGGAGCAGCAGCTGATCCGGCGTTCGGCGCCGGGGACCCCGCACCCGGAGTGGCAGATCTTCCACGAGCTGCGGGCGATGAACGTGCCGCCGGACCAGGTGCTGGAGCTGCACACGGAGCTGGAGTCGTGCGAGCTGCCGGGCGCGTACTGCGCGCGGATGATGCGGGAGCAGTGGCCGCAGGCCCGGATCACGAGCATCGCGCCGTACGGTACGGACCACGCGAGCCGGCAGCAGGGCATGCAGCAGTTGCTGGCGCACCAGGGCGAGTTGCACCAGGTGGCGGACGGACCGGCGCGTCCGGCGCCCGTTCGTGCGCCGTTGCCGCCGGTGCAGGCCTCGCCGCCGGTTCCGCCGGAGGCGATCGGGCAGGAGCTGACGGCCGTGTTCGGGCCGGCGGTGTTCCGCTTCGAGCAGGCCGCGGTGTCCCGGCAGGGCGTGCCGCCGGTCGTGGCGCACACCCTGGTGGTGGCGGGTCTGCCGGCGGACATG
Organism: Streptomyces sp. NPDC060002; assembly: GCF_042737245.1. Classification (NCBI taxonomy): domain Bacteria; kingdom Bacillati; phylum Actinomycetota; class Actinomycetes; order Kitasatosporales; family Streptomycetaceae; genus Streptomyces; species Streptomyces sp. NPDC060002. Next base: position 97,367 of record NZ_JBHWUW010000027.1, on the reverse strand, counting down.
GGGCCGTTCTTCTGGGCGCAGGCCCAGCCGGGCCGGCCGGTGCCGACGCTGGCGGAGCTGGCTGCCGAACGGGGTGTGCAGCCGTCGTCGGACGCGGGCTCGTACCTCGTCATGGGCACTGACTTCGGCAAGGCGATCTGTGTGCAGTACGGCACGGCGAACATCGTCGCCGTGCCGGTGGAGGCGGGGCCGGGCGGTGCGCCCGTACCGCCGCAGTTCGTGAACACCGGGCTGCCGGAGTTCGCGCGCTGCCTGGCGCTGCTCGGGCGGATGTGGCGGCTGCGGTTCGGTCTGAACCAGGAGCAGGCGGGTCGCTGGACCGTCGACTTCCAGGCCCAGTTGGCCTCGCTGGACCCGGCGGCGCTCGGTTCGCCCGAGAGCTGGTGGTCGGTGCTGCTGGAACAGATGTGGGACGGACTGCTGTGACGAACGGTCACCGCGCCTCGTAACAACGCGAAGACCCTCGTGCGGGTGCGGGTGCGGGTGCGGGTGCGGGTGCGGGTGCGCGTACGCGTAGGGGTGCGAGTACGCGCGAGCAGGACGGAAGACGGAAAGGGGCCGGGCCCGGTCGGATGATCGGGCCCGGCCCCCTCGCGTTCGGGGTTGGCCGTGCCCTGTGCGCGGAGTGTCGCGTTATGAACACTTGCGCCCGATCCATCAAGATATGCGCGAAATCATCATGTCGTGTCCGTCGGGTGGCGAGGGGTTCCAGGATGAGCAGCGCATCGGTGTCACCGCCGGGGTTCGTGACCGTTCGCGGCCGCGGCTACCGGCCGGAACAGGTCGAGGCGTACACCGCGGCCCTCTGCGCCGACCGGGACGCCGCGTGGGAACGGGCCGCCCGGCTCACGGTGCTCGCCAGGGAGATGGAGGCCGAGGCAGAGCAGTTGCGCGAGGTGGTGACACGGCTCGCGCCGCAGACGTACGACTCCCTCGGGGAGCGCGCACGGCGCATTCTCCAGCTCGTGCTGGAAGAGGCGGCGGACGTCCGCGACAACGCGCGGAGCGAAGCGCGAGAGCACCTCGCGTACGCCGAGACATGCGCCCTCGATGTGCGCCGCACGGCGCAGGAGGAGGCGGACGCCCTGCGCGCGGAGGCCGAGGAACGCGCCCGCCAGCGGTTGCTCGCGGCCCGTGCCGAGGCCGACGAGCTCCGCATCGGCACCCGGCGCGAGGTCAAGGAGTACCGGGGCGAGGCGCTGGCCGCCCTGCGCGAGGTGCGGCAGCGCACCGCCGGCATGCTCGCCGAACAGGAGAAGGAGCACGTCGAGCGGTGGACCGCGGCGGAGCGCGAGGCGGCCGAGCGGGCCGCCGCCCTCGACGCGGGGCATGCCCGGTCGGTGGCCCGCGCCGAGGCGGCGCTCGCCGAGGCCGGGCAGGCGTTGGCGGAGGCCGAGGAGTCGGCCCGCCTCCGTCAGGAGGAGGCACACGCGCGTGCCGCCGAGCTTCTCACCGAGGCGCGCGCCCGGGAGGAGCGTGCCGTCCACGAGACGGAGCGGGTGCTGCGGGAGCACGGCGAACGCCGGGACGACGTACAGGCGCACATGGACCACGTACGCAACAGCCTGAGCGCACTCACCGGCCGAACGGCCGACTAGGACCCGACGGGACCCGACCGCACTCACCGGCCGCACGCGCGTCGTCATAAACCCGTCGTCATAGACCGGTCGTCGTACACCCGTTGTCGTACACCGGTCGTCGTACACCCGTTGTCGTACACCGGTCGTCGTACACCGGTCGTCGCCACGGGTCGTCTTGGACCCGTGCGGCCCGGGTCTATGACGACGGGTTGACGAGCTCGTCGGCGACCCAGCGTGCGGTGTCGGCGGGGTAGGGCGTCGGCAGTCCGAGGACGAGGTGCCGGAAGCCGGCGTCGATCGCGGCGCCGATCGCGTTCCGGGTGACGCCGGGCCGGTCGTAGGAGACGGGCAGGTGGATCGAGCGGGTGATCGAGGCGGGGTCGCGGCCGATCTCGGCGCAGTAGCGGTCCAGGAGCGCGCTGCGGCGGACGACGTCGTCGGGGTCGCCGCCCGGGATGTTCCACAGGTCGGCGTGCTCGGCGGCCACGCGCAGGGTCGCGGACGAGCGGCCGCCGACGAGGATCGGCGGGTGGGGGCGCTGGACGGGCTTGGGGTTGCCGAACGCCCCGGTGAGCCGGTGGTAGGCGCCGTCGAAGTCGAACGGCTTCTCCTCGGTCCACAACCGCCGGATCACCGTGCAGGCTTCGGCGAGGCTGCCCACGGCGTGCGCGGTGTCGTGGAAGGGCAGGCCGTGCGCCGCGCACTCGCGCCGGGCCAGCGGATGGTCGGGGCGCGAGCCGACGCCGATGCCGAAGTCGAGCCGTCCGCCGGAGACGATGTCGACGGTCGTGGCGATCTTGGCCAGCATCGCGGGCGGCCGGAAGCGGTTGCTGGTCACCATGACGCCGATCCGCAGCCGCCGGGTCCGCGCGGCGAGCGCCGAGAGCAGGGTCCAGCCCTCGTATGTGGGTCCGTCGGGGTCGCCGCCGATCGGCATGAGGTGGTCGAACAGCCAGGCGTGCTCTATCTCCGGGATCGCGTCCGCCTCGCGCCAGACCCGTAGGACGTCGCGGTAGTCGACCTGCATGGGGGCGGTCATGATCCCGAAACGGGGCCGGGGTGTGGGTGACATGTGGTGGTCGCCTCCTTCTGTGGGAGTAGGCCGTTCGGGGTGGTCAGCGGCGCCGCAGTGACGGGTCGAGCAGCGCGGGCGGGGTGTCGAACTTCTCGTGTGCGGCGAGGTCGGTGCCCGGGGCGACGACGGCGTCGATCGCGTCGAGCACGTCGGCGGGGAGCACGGTGTCCGCGGCGGCGAGCTGCGCGCGCAGGTGGTCCGGTGTGCGAGGACCGATGAGCGCGCTCGTCACGGCGGGATGCGCGGTCACGAAGCCGAGCGCGAGCTGGATCATGGTCAGCCCGGCCTCGTCGGCGATCGCGGCCAGCTGCTCGACGGCGTCGAGCCGGGCCCGGTTGGCGGGGGCGGCGGTGTCGAAGCGCTGCGGCATGAAGGTCGACCGGCTGGTGGTGACGGGCCGGCCCTCGCGGATCGCGCCCGTCAGCCATCCCGAGGCCAGCGGGCTCCACACCAGGACGCCGAGCCCGTACTCCTCGGTCACGGGCAGGACGTGGGTCTCGATGCCGCGCTGGAGGATCGAGTAGCTGGGCTGTTCGGTCACGTAGCGGCTCAGGTGGTGCTCGCGGGCGGCCCACTGGGCCTGCACGATGCGGTAGGCCGGGAAGGTCGAGGAGCCGAAGTGGCGGATCTTCCCGGCGCGCTGGAGATCGGTCAGCGCCGAGAGAGTCTCCTCGTCGCCGGTGCTCGGGTCCCATCGGTGGATCTGGTAGAGGTCGACGTGGTCGACGCCGAGCCGGCGCAGGCTCTCGTCCAGCTCGGTGACGAGCCAGCGGCGCGAGCTGCCCCGCCGGTTGCGCTCGTCGCCCATGGGCATGCCGGCCTTCGTGGCCAGCACGATGTCGTCTCGCCGGCCGGCGATGGCCTTGCCGACCATCTCCTCCGACTCGCCGTCGCTGTACATGTCGGCGGTGTCGATGAGGTTGATGCCGGCCTCGAGGGCGGCGTCGACGAGGGCGGTGGCCTCTTCCTGGGTGGTGCGCCCGATCCTGCCGAAGTTCATCGCGCCGAGCGCGAGGGAGCTGACCTGCACACCGGTGCGGCCCAAGGTGCGGTACTGCATGACCGTTGTCTCCTCCGTGCGGATGAAGCGTGTGGCGGTACGCGTGCGTGACTTGGTCACGGGCCCGCCGCTCTGGCATGATGAGCAAACGGAACCATGTCCCGTTTGAACATACGGAACGCTGTTCCGTTTAGCAACCCGATTGATGGCATGCCGGTTGGCGGCAACCCGGTTGATGGCATGCCGGACGGCGGAGAGCGAGCCGGGCAGTGGGCCGGCAGGCACAGGCAGCGGAAGCGGAGAGGGCGGCGCGGTGAACGACGGCGACGGGGGCGCGGGGCATGCGGCCCGGCCCCAGCGGGCGGACGCCCGGCGCAATAAAGAGACCCTGCTCGACGCGGCCGCCGCGATCTTCGTCACGGCGGGGGTGGAGGCGCCGGTGCGCGACATCGCGGCCAGGGCCGGCGTCGGGACGGCCACGATCTACCGCCACTTCCCGACGCGGGCGGACCTCATCATCGCCGTCTACCGGCACCAGGTCGACGCCTGCGCCGAGGCGGGTCCGGCCCTGCTTGCGGAAGGCCCGACCCCGCACGCCGCGCTGGGGCGGTGGATCGACCTCTTCGTCGACTTCCTGGTCACCAAGCACGGACTCGCCGCCGTGCTCCAGCCCGACAACGCGGGCTTCGAGACGCTGCACACGTACTTCCTCGACCGCCTCGTGCCCGTGTGCGGCCGCCTGCTCGACGCCGCGGCCGCCTCCGGTGAGATCCGGCCCGGCCTCCAGGCCTACGAGGTCATGCGCGGCGTCGGCAACCTGTGCATCGGCGCGGACAACGATCCCCGCTACGACCCGCGCCGACTGGTCGAACTCCTCGTCGCGGGACTGCGCCGGCCGCACTGACCGCCGTCGGGCGGCCCGCGCGGGCCGCCCCGCTCACCCCTCCCGGCGTACCGCGCCCGCCAGGATCCAGCCTTCCACCGCCTCGTACTGGCGGCGCTGCTCCTCCGCCTTGTGACGGCCCGAGACCACCGAGCCCAGCCAGCCGAAGGCGAAGCCCAGGGGGACGGTGACGATGCCCGTGGTGGTGAAGGGGAACCAGTTGAAGTCGGCCTCGGGGAAGGCGGAGACGGGCGACCCCGAGACCAGGTTGGTGCCCGGCATGAGGAGCAGCACGGACAGGGTGCCGCCGATCAGGGTGGCCAGGAGGCCCGTCCGGGTGTAGCGGCGCCAGAAGAGGCTGTAGACGAGGGCGGGGGCGAGCGCCGAGGCGCCGAGGCAGAAGGAGAGGGTGACCAGGGGCTGCAGGCTGCGGTGCTGGATCTGGGCGGCGAGCAGGATCGTCGGGACGCCGACGGCCAGCGCGGACAGCCGGGCCAGGAGCATTTCGCGGCTCGCCGACATGTGCGGGTCGCGTGCCGCGAAGACGTCGTGGGCGAGGGAGTTGGCGCAGGCGAGGATCATGCCGGCGACCGAGGCGAGCACGGTGAGGAAGATGGCCGTCGTGACCGCCGTGAAGAGCAGGGTCTCGGCCGTGGACACCTCGCTGCCGAAGGCGGCCCGGGAACCCAGCAGGTAGGCGGTGTTGCCCTGCGGGTCCGCCTGCGCGATCACCGCGCGGCCGACGATCGCCGTCGCTCCGAAGCCGACGACGGTCATGACCAGCACGAAGAGCGCGACGCCGGAGACCGCCCAGGACATCGACCGGCGTACCTGACGGGCGCTGGAGGCGGTGTACATGCGCATGGTGATGTGCGGCAGACAGGCGCCGCCCAGCACGACCGACAACTGAGCGGTGATCATGTCGACGCGGGGGAAGGGGCCGTCGGCGAACTCCAGTCCCGAGTGCAGGAAGGCGTCGCCGACCCCGCTGCCCTCGGCCGCCGCGTCGAAGAGGGCGCCCGGGTTCCAGTCGAAGCGGTAGAGGACGAGCAAGGCGACGACCGTGCCGGAGCCGAGCAGCATCACGATCTTCAGCATCTGGATGAGGGCGGTGCCCTTCATGCCGCCGATCGCCGCGTAGCTGATCATCAGCACGCCCATGCAGACGACACAGCCCGTCTTCACCGAGGCGCCGGAGAACCCCAGGATGAAGGCGAGCAGCTGGCCGGTGCCGGCCAGCTGCACGAGCATCATCGGCAGCAGCGCGGTGAGCGTCACCGCGCACGCCGTGATGCGCACCGCCCGCCCCGGCATACGGCGGGCCAGCGCGTCGCCCATGGTGAACCGGCCCGCGTTGCGCAGCGGTTCGGCCAGCAGGAACATCAGCAGCATCAGGGAGAGGGCGGTGCTGAGGGCGAGGACGACACCGTCGTAGCCGCACAGCGCGATCACCCCGCCGGTGCCCAGGACGGTGGCCGCCGAGATGTAGTCCCCCGCGATGGCCAGGCCGTTGCGCAGCGGGGAGAGGGAGCGGTAGCCGGTGTAGAACTCGGCGAGGTCGTCGCGGTCGGGGCCGGTCATCACGCACAGCAGCAGCGTGATCGTGGCGATCGCGGTGAACGCGACGAGGGACATCGTCTGCGCGTCGTCGCTGAACTCCGTCATCGTCCGGCCTCCTTGGTGCGGGTTCCGCGCGCGTCCCGCTTCGCGTCGATCTCGGAGAGTTTGCGGATGCGGTCCGCGAGCGGGTCCACATGGCGGCGGGCGGTCCGCTCGTACAGGGCGACCGCCAGGCAGGTGACCGGGAGTTGGAGCAGGGCGAGCAGCAGACCCGCGGGGAGGCCGGTGGCGACCCTGCCGGTCATCAGGGACGGCGCGAACGCCGACAGGAGCAGGAAGACGACGAAGTAGCCGAGCGCGGTGAGTGTGGCCACCCGCCGCTGGCGGCGGTAGGCGCCGCGCAGGACCCGCAGGTCGCTGTGGCGGCCCAGCGGGCCGTGGCCGGCCGTCCGGCGCCGAGGCGGCTCCGGCGGCCGGGGTGGCGGCTGCCATGGGTAGGTCGGGCCGGGGTGTGACGGGTCGTGTGGCATCCCGTGCTCCTTGCGTGGCTCGGGTCCGTGGCGGCGGACCGCAGGGAGTGGGGGGTGGTGCGAGGGACGCACGTTACTCGGGAGTACGGCGGCTGCGAAGGGTTTTCACCAAACTGAGTGGTCGGTAGGCGCTTACTGCACGAAATGCCGCCTGACCTGGGGTGTTACCCGCGTTAACCCCCACGGCCGTGTGACTCCTGTGGGCGTTGTGGCGATCATCTTCACAGAAGCGTGGGGAGGCCATCGGCCCGTCGGTCCGTCGGCCCGTCACCGGTCGGTCCGTCACCGGTCGGTCCGTCGGCCGGTAAGTTCGTCGGCCAGGGCCGGCAAGTTCGTCGGCCAGGGCCGGCCAGGGCCGGCCAGTCCGGTCAGCCGGTCGGTCCGTCGGTCCGTCGGTCCGTCAGTCCGCCAGTACGGGGAACCTTCGTGGGGCCACGCACAGCAGCACCAGGAAGGCGAGTGCCGCCGCGCAGGCCGCGCCCAGATAGACGGCGTGCACGGCGCTCGCGACGGCGTCCCGGACGGGCTCGGGCGCCGTGTCGGCGGCCAGGGCGCGGGTGACGGAGTCCAGGTCGCCCGCGCCGCCCAGCCGGGCCGCCAGCACCCCGTTGGCGACCGCGCCGAACACCGACGCGCCGATCGTCTGCCCGGTCTGGCGGCAGAACAGCACGGACGCGGTCGTGGTGCCGCGTTCCGACCAGCCCACCGTCGACTGCACACCGACCAGGAGCGGGAGCTGGAAGAGGCCCAGCGCGGCGCCGAGCAGCAGCATCAGCAGGGCCGGCTGCCAGGCCTCGCCGGGATACGGCAGGAACGGGAACGCGAACAGGATCAGCGTCGCCGCGCCGATGCCCAGCAGCGCCGTGTCGCGAAAGCCGATGCGCCGGTAGACGTGCTGGCTGAGGGCGGCGGAGAGTGGCCAGCTCAGGGTCCAGACGGAGAGGACGAACCCGGCGGCCACCGGCTCCAGGCCCAGCACCGCCTGGGCGTACGTCGGCAGGAACACCGTCGGGGCCACCATCAGCAGGCCCAGCGCGCCCAGCGCGAGGTTGACCGCCGCGATCGTGCGGCGGCGCCACACCCAGCCCGGGATGATCGGTTCCGCCGCCCGGCGTTCGATGACGACGACGAGCCCGGCCAGCGCCAGCCCGGTACCGAACAGGGCGAATGACGGCCCCGACAGCCACGGCCACGCCACCCCGCCCTGCACCAGCGCGGTCAACAGCACCCCGCCGCACGCGAACACCGTCAGAGCGCCCGCCCAGTCGACACGCGCGCGTGCACGCGACGCGCCACCCGTCGCGCGTACCCGCGACCCGCCACGCGCGCGTGGCGGCGGCTTCCGCCCGGACGGCGACGACTGCCGTTGCGGCTCGTGCAGATGACGGACGATCAGCCACAGCGCCACCGCCCCGATCGGCAGGTTGACGAGGAAGATCCAGCGCCAGTCCGCGTAGGCGGCCAGGAGCCCGCCGATGCCGGGCCCCGCGACCGCCGAGACCGCCCACACCGTGGACAGTTTCGACTGGATCTTCGGCCGGTCCTTCAGCGGATACAGGTCGGCGGCGAGCGTCTGCACCGTGCCCTGCAACGCCCCGCCGCCCAGACCCTGCACGATGCGGAACGCGATCAGCGCCCCCATGTTCCAGGCCAGGGCGCACAGCAGCGAGCCGAGCAGGAAGAGGGCCGCCCCGGCGACCAGCACCGGCTTGCGGCCGAAGGTGTCGGACAGCTTGCCGTAGACGGGCAGGGTGACCGTCACGGCGAGCAGATAGCCGGAGAACAGCCAGGAGAAGACGGAGAACCCGCCCAGGTCGCCGACGATCTGCGGGACGGCCGTGGAGACCACGGTGGAGTCGAGGGCGGCCAGCGCCATGGAGAGCATGAGAGCGGCGACGACCGCTCCCCGCCGGTGCGGTGCGGTCGGCCGCGAGGCCTCGCGTGTCGCCGGTCGGATGTCCCCCACCTGATGCCCTCCCCGTGTCTCCCGTGCCCCTTGCATCCAACTGCCGGGGCTCAGCTTCCCACTTGACCCTCGCGTAGCGGCAGGGTGGAGCCTGACCGGGTCGGAGGGTGGAGACAACCCCGAAGGATCTCCACCCCGCGGTGGACGGCCCCTAGGGGTACCTCCGTACTACGGCTCGGGGAGGGTTCGTACTGCCGGAGGAGGAGATGGGCGGGGTCCCGTCCTTAACCTGGCTTTACGCCGCCGGGGGGCGGCCGGCACCACTTCCGGGGGGTGGGGTTAACCCCCCGGAAAGACGGGCCCGAGCACCAGCGCGAGGGACCCCTCCCGCCGACAGACTCTTCGACGTAGCGCCTCGCACCATCCCTTGATCGTCCGATGCGCCGCTCATCCGCTTCTGACATCTGACATCTGACATAGGAGACTTACCGTGACTTCGGCTGTGACCATTCCCAGGCACGGGGGCACTGGAGGGCGTACGGCCGTAGCCGCGCGAGCGCGGCAGGTCGTCAAGGCGTACGGGTCCGGTGAGACCCGTGTCGTCGCCCTGGACCACGTCGACGTGGACATCGCCCGCGGTCAGTTCACCGCGATCATGGGCCCCTCGGGGTCCGGCAAGTCCACCCTGATGCACTGCCTCGCCGGTCTCGACACCGTCTCGTCCGGGCAGATCTACCTGGACGAGACCGAGATCACCGGGCTCAAGGACAAGAAGCTCACCAAGCTGCGCCGGGACCGGATCGGGTTCATCTTCCAGGCGTTCAACCTGCTGCCCACGCTCAACGCGATAGAGAACATCACGCTGCCGATGGACATCGCCGGCCGCAAGCCGGACAAGGCGTGGCTGAGCCAGGTCGTGGAGACCGTCGGGCTCGCCGACCGTCTCAGGCACCGGCCCACCCAGCTCTCCGGCGGTCAGCAGCAGCGCGTCGCCGTGGCCCGCGCCCTCGCCGCCCGCCCGGAGATCATCTTCGGGGACGAGCCGACCGGAAACCTCGACTCGCGCGCGGGCGCCGAGGTCCTGGGCTTCCTGCGCCGCTCGGTGGACGACCTGGGCCAGACCATCGTGATGGTCACGCACGACCCGGTGGCGGCCTCGTACGCGGACCGGGTGCTGTACCTCGCGGACGGCCGGATCGTCGACGAGATGTTCAAGCCGACCGCCGAGACCGTCCTGGACCGGATGAAGGACTTCGACGCGCGGGGGCGTACGTCATGACCGTCATGAAGACCTCGATGCGCAACTTCTACGCGCACAAGGGACGCATGGCCCTGTCGGCCGTGGCGGTCCTGCTGTCGGTGGCGTTCGTCTGCGGGACGCTCGTCTTCACCGACACGATGAACACCACCTTCGACAAGCTCTTCGCCAGCACCTCCTCCGACGTGACGGTGAGCGCGAAGAGCGCCTCGGACACCGGTGAGACGACCTCCGACAACGGCAAGCCGCCGGTCATGCCGGCCTCCGTGCTCGGTGACGTCCGCAAGGCGGACGGGGTGAAGTCGGCGGAGGGGACGGTGTTCTCGACCTCCGCGACCGTCGTCGACGCCGACAAGGACAGCCTGTCGCCCTCCAGCGGCGCGCCCACCATCGTCGGCAACTGGAACGGCAACGACGCCCGCACCATGGAGATCACCGACGGCGCGGCGCCCAAGGGTTCCGACCAGGTGATGGTGGACGCGGACACCGCCGACAAGCACCACCTGAAGCTCGGCGACGAGATCGGCGTGATCACCGCGGTCGGCACGCACACCGCGAAGGTCTCCGGCATCGCCGCCTTCCAGGTCACCAACCCCGGCGCGGCGATCTTCTACCTGGACACGAAGACCGCCCAGGAGGCCCTGGTCGGCGAGTCGAACGTCTACACGAACGTCAATGTGACGGCCGCGTCCGGGGTGAGTGACGCGCAGCTGAAGAAGAACGTGGCCGCCGCGATCGGCGCCGGCTACAAGGTGCAGACCGCCAAGGAGACCGCCGACGCCAACCGCGACAGCGTCGGGGGCTTCCTGGACGTGATGAAGTACGCGATGCTCGGCTTCGCCGGGATCGCCTTCCTCGTCGGCATCTTCCTGATCATCAACACCTTCTCCATGCTGGTCGCGCAGCGCACCCGCGAGATCGGCCTGATGCGGGCCATCGGCTCCAGCCGCAAGCAGGTCAACCGGTCCGTGCTCGCGGAGGCCCTGCTGCTGGGCGTGGTCGGCTCGCTCCTCGGCGTCGGCGCGGGCGTCGGCATCGCGATCGGCCTGATGAAGCTCATGGGCATGACCGGCATGAACCTGTCCACGGACGACCTGACGGTCGCCTGGACGACCCCGGTGGTCGGCATGGTCCTCGGCGTCGTCGTCACGGTGCTGGCGGCCTACCTCCCGGCCCGCCGGGCCGGCAAGGTCTCCCCGATGGCCGCGCTGCGTGACGCCGGCGCCCCCGCCGACGCCAAGGCGGGCGCCGTACGGGCTCTCATCGGCCTGGTCCTCACCGGCGCCGGCGGCATCGGCCTCTACCTCGCCTCCGTCGCCGACAAGGCCGCCGAGGGCTCCCTCTGGCTGGGCCTGGGCGTGGTGCTGAGTCTGATCGGCTTCGTGGTGATCGGCCCGCTGCTGGCGGGCGCGGTGGTCCGGGTGCTGGGCGCGGTCGTGCTGCGGGCCTTCGGTCCGGTCGGACGGATGGCGGAGCGCAACGCGCTGCGCAACCCGCGCCGCACCGGCGCCACGGGCGCGGCCCTGATGATCGGCCTCGCGCTGGTCGCCTGTCTGTCGGTGGTCGGCTCCTCCATGGTCGCCTCCGCCACGGAGGAGCTCGACAAGAGCGTCGGCACGGACTTCATCATCCAGAGCGACGGCGGTCAGCTGATGACCCCGCAGGCGGTGCAGGCCGTGAAGTCGACGCCGGGCCTGGAGCGGGTCACCGAGTACAAGTGGACCCAGGCCGACTTCACCACACCCGACGGCAAGAAGCTCGACAAGACGGCGATCACGGCGGCCGACCCGACCTACGCGACCGACCTGCGCGTCGAGACCGTCACCGGTGACCTCACCGACGCCTACCGTCCCGACTCGATGTCCGTCCACGAGAAGTTCGCCAAGGACCACAAGATCACCCTCGGCTCCAAGATCTCCGTGGCCTTCAAGAACGGATCCACGGCCCGACTGACGGTCCGCGCGATCACCAGCAGCGACGTCGTCATCGACCAGGGCGCGATGTACACCTCCATCGCCACCCTCAAGAAGTACGTCCCGGCCGACAAGCTGCCGCTCGACGACCTGGTCTTCGCCACGGCGAAGGACGGGCAGCAGGACGCCGCGTACACGTCCCTGAAGGCGGCGCTGCACGACTACCCGCAGTACACCGTCCGCGACCAGACCGACTACAAGCAGGAGCTCAAGGACCAGATCGGGCAGCTGCTGAACCTGATCTACGGCCTGCTCGCCCTCGCGATCATCGTCGCCGTCCTGGGCGTGGTGAACACCCTCGCCCTGTCGGTGGTGGAGCGCACGAGGGAGATCGGCCTGATGCGGGCGATCGGTCTCTCCCGTCGTCAGCTGCGCCGCATGATCCGCATGGAGTCGGTCGTCATCGCCCTCTTCGGCGCCCTGCTCGGCCTCGGCCTGGGCATGGGCTGGGGAGCCACCGCCCAGCAGCTCCTCGCGCTCCAGGGCCTCGACGTCCTCGAGATCCCGTGGCCGACGATCATCGGCGTGTTCATCGGCTCGGCCTTCGTGGGCCTGTTCGCCGCACTGATCCCGGCGTTCCGCGCGGGCCGCATGAACGTCCTGAACGCGATCGCGACGGACTAGCCCCTCCCGAACCAGCCCGGCGCCGAGAAGAACGGGGGTCTTCTCGGCGCCGGGCTCATTCGCGTCCTCCAACCGGTCCGGCGCACCAGGACGAGGCCGTTCGGGCCGGAGGCGGGGGCCGCGGGGTGGCACCCCCCAGGGCCTGGAAGGGAAGGGGCGGCGGGGGCGAGGAAACTCGCGCGCAGCCCCCACCGCCCCCCGGGTTGTCCACAGCCCCCGACGAACAACCCCACCCCGACGTACCCTGGACACCCCCGGCCCGTGACACGCGTCGGGCCCTTCGCGTTGCCCACCCCGGACCCCGGTACGCCCGCATCCCCCGAAGAACGCCGCGTACCCGGGCCCCTCGGACGGAAAGCCCCCCATGAGCCTGCACGGTCTGCTCGACGCCGTCGTCAAGGACAGCGCCCTCGCGGAAGCGATCCCCGCGGCCGCCGACGGCAACCGCATGCACATCGACCTCGTCGGCCCCCCGGCGGCCCGCCCCTTCGCCATCGCCGCCCTCGCCCGTGAGACCGGCCGCACGGTCCTCGCGGTGACGGCCACCGGGCGCGAGGCCGAGGACCTGGCCGCCGCCCTGCGCTCGCTGCTCCCGTCGGACGGCGTGGTGGAGTACCCGTCCTGGGAGACGCTCCCGCACGAGCGCCTCAGCCCGCGCAGCGACACCGTCGGCCGCCGCATCGCCGTGCTGCGCCGCCTGGCCCACCCGCGCCCCGACGACCCGGAGACCGGCCCGGTCTCGGTCGTCGTGGCGCCGGTCCGCTCGGTGCTCCAGCCGCAGGTCAAGGGCCTCGGCGACCTGGAACCGGTGGCCCTGCGCACCGGCCGGACGGCCGACCTGAACGAGATCGTCGAAGCCCTCGCCGCAGCCGCCTACGCGCGCGTGGAGCTCGTCGAGAAGCGCGGCGAGTTCGCCGTACGGGGCGGCATCCTGGACGTGTTCCCGCCCACCGAGGAGCACCCCCTGCGCGTCGAGTTCTGGGGCGACGACGTGGAGGAGATCCGCTACTTCAAGGTCGCCGACCAGCGTTCACTGGAGGTCGCCGAACACGGCCTGTGGGCCCCGCCGTGCCGTGAACTCCTGTTGACGCAAGACGTGCGCACGCGTGCGCGTGCCCTCGCCGAGGAGCACCCCGAGCTCGGCGAACTGCTCGGCAGGATCGCCGAGGGCATCGCCGTCGAGGGCATGGAGTCCCTGGCCCCGGTGCTGGTCGACGACATGGAGCTGCTGATCGACGTCCTGCCCGAGGGCGCGATGGCCGTCGTCTGCGACCCGGAGCGGGTACGCACGCGTGCCACCGACCTCGTGGCGACGTCCCAGGAGTTCCTCCAGGCGTCCTGGGCGGCCACCGCCGGCGGCGGCGAGGCACCCATCGACGTCGGCCCGGCCTCCCTGTGGTCCATCGCGGACGTCCGTGACCACGCGCGCGAGCTGGACATGATGTGGTGGTCGGTGTCGCCGTTCGCGGCCGACGAGTCGTTCACATATGCCGCTGACGCGGCGGGGTCCGCCGACACGCTGAAGCTCGGCATGCACGCCCCCGAGACCTACCGCGGAGACACCGCCAAGGCGCTGGCCGACACCAAGGGCTGGCTGGCCGACGGCTGGAGCGTCGCCTTCGTCACCGAGGCGCACGGCCCGGCGGCCCGCACCGTCGAGGTGCTCGGCGGCGAGGGCGTCGCGGCCCGCCTGGACGCCGACCTGGCCGAGTTCGGCCCGTCCGTGGTGCACGTCTCCTGCGGCTCGATCGACTACGGCTTCGTCGACCCGGCGCTCCGCCTCGCAGTCCTCACGGAGACCGACCTGACCGGCCAGAAGGCGGCCGGCAAGGACGGCGCCCGGATGCCCGCGCGCCGCAGGAAGACCATCGACCCGCTCACCCTGGAGGCGGGCGACTACATCGTCCACGAGCAGCACGGCGTGGGCCGCTACATCGAGATGGTGCAGCGCACGGTCCAGGCCGCCACGCGCGAGTACCTGGTCGTGGAGTACGCGCCCGCCAAGCGCGGCCAGCCCGGCGACCGTCTCTACATCCCGACCGACCAGCTGGAGCAGATCACCAAGTACGTCGGCGGCGAGGCCCCCACGCTGCACCGGCTCGGCGGCGCCGACTGGACGAAGACCAAGGCGCGCGCGAAGAAGGCCGTCAAGGAGATCGCCGCCGACCTGATCAAGCTGTACAGCGCGCGGATGGCGGCCCCCGGTCACGCCTTCGGCGCGGACACCCCCTGGCAGCGCGAGCTGGAGGACGCCTTCCCCTACGTGGAGACGCCCGACCAGCTGACCACCATCGCCGAGGTCAAGGACGACATGGAGAAGACGGTCCCGATGGACCGCCTGATCTGCGGCGACGTCGGCTACGGCAAGACGGAGATCGCCGTCCGGGCCGCCTTCAAGGCCGTCCAGGACGGCAAGCAGGTCGCCGTCCTCGTGCCCACCACCCTCCTCGTGCAGCAGCACTTCGGCACGTTCAGCGAGCGGTACGCGCAGTTCCCGGTGAACGTCAGGGCGCTGTCCCGCTTCCAGACGGACACGGAGGCGAAGGCCACCCTGGAGGGGCTGCGCGAGGGCGCGGTGGACATCGTCATCGGCACCCACCGCCTGTTCTCCTCCGAGACGAAGTTCAAGGACCTCGGCCTGGTCATCGTCGACGAGGAGCAGCGCTTCGGCGTCGAGCACAAGGAGCAGCTGAAGAAGCTGCGCGCGAACGTGGACGTCCTGACGATGTCGGCGACCCCGATCCCCAGGACCCTGGAGATGGCGGTCACGGGCATCCGCGAGATGTCGACGATCACCACGCCCCCGGAGGAGCGCCACCCGGTGCTCACCTTCGTCGGCCCCTACGAGCAGAAGCAGATCGGCGCCGCCATCCGCCGCGAACTGCTGCGCGAGGGCCAGGTCTTCTACATCCACAACCGGGTCGAGTCGATCGACCGCGCGGCGGCGAAACTGCGCGAGATCGTGCCCGAGGCGCGCATCGCCACCGCCCACGGCCAGATGTCGGAGACGGCACTGGAGCAGGTCGTCGTCGACTTCTGGGAGAAGAAGTTCGATGTGCTCGTCTCGACGACGATCGTCGAGTCCGGCATCGACATCTCCAACGCGAACACGCTGATCGTGGAGCGCGGGGACACCTTCGGCCTGTCCCAGCTGCACCAGCTGCGCGGCCGGGTCGGACGAGGGCGCGAGCGGGGTTACTCGTACTTCCTCTACCCCCCGGAGAAGCCCCTCACGGAGACCGCCCACGAGCGTCTCGCCACGATCGCCCAGCACACCGAGATGGGCGCGGGCATGTACGTGGCGATGAAGGACCTGGAGATCCGGGGCGCCGGAAACCTGCTCGGCGGCGAACAGTCCGGCCATATCGCGGGTGTCGGCTTCGACCTGTACGTCCGGATGGTCGGCGAGGCCGTCGCGGACTATCGGCGCCAGCTGGAGTCCGGCGGGGTCGAGGAGGAGCCGCCGCTCGAGGTCAAGGTCGAGCTGCCCGTCGACGCGCATGTCCCGCACGACTACGCGCCGGGCGAGCGGCTGCGCCTCCAGGCCTACCGGTCCATCGCCTCCGCCAACTCGGAGGAGGACGTCAAGGCGGTCCGCGAGGAACTCGTCGACCGCTACGGCAAGTTGCCGGAGCCGGTGGAGAACCTGCTGCTGGTGGCGGGGCTGCGGATGCTGGCACGCGCGTGCGGCGTCGGCGAGATCGTGCTTCAGGGCGCCAACATCCGCTTCGCGCCGGTGGAGTTGCGCGAGTCCCAGGAGCTGCGCCTCCAGCGGCTCTACCCCGGGACCGTCATCAAGCCGGCCGCGCACCAGATCCTGGTGCCCCGCCCGAAGACCGCGAAGGTCGGCGGCAAGCCGCTGGTCGGACGGGAACTGCTGGGCTGGGTGGGCGAGCTGCTGGCGACGGTGCTGGGGTCGTAGGTCGCGGTCGTCCTCGGGCCACCGGTCGGATCCGTCCGCCGGCTGCCCGCCGGCTGCCCGCGGGCTGCCCGCCGGGCTGCCCACCGGGCTCCGGGCTCAGGCCGGGGGGAACAGCGTCATCGGCAGCGCGCGGAACACCTCCTCGGGGTCCTCGTCGCCCAGGAGTCCGTCGAGGTTGTGGCCGAGCAGAAGGGTGGCGAAGCCGTGGGCCAGGGACCAGACGGCGATACGGGCCGACCGGGCGTCCGAGCCGTCCCCGCCGGGCGCGGGCGCGGGTGCGGTGGCGATGGCGTTGGTGAGGGCGGCGGCGGACAGCGCGCGGGCCGTGGTCAGCTCCAGGTCGTCGGCGCTCAGCAGCTCGGGCGAGAACATCACCCGGAAGTGCGCCGGGTGCTCGCGCGCGAAGCGGACGTAGCGCGCGCCCGCCTCCCGTAGATCCGTCGTCTCCGCAAGCACGGCGGCCAGCAGCCCGTGTCCCTCCGCCGCGATCGCCGTCAGCAGACCCGTGCGGTCCCGGAAGTGGTGGGCCGGCGCCGCGTGCGAGACACCGGCGCGGCGGGCCAGGTCGCGCAGGCTCAGCCCGGTGGGGCCGTCGGTGGCGATGACTTCGAGGGCGGCGGTCAGGATGGCCCGCCGCAGGTCGCCGTGGTGGTAGGGGCGGTCGTTCATGGGCAGCAGCGTACGCGGTATCTAGTCATTGACAAGTTCGCGAGGTTCGGGCAATCTTGTCATTGTCAAGTTGTGGCCGATGTCCGTACGCGACGAGGGGGAGACGTCATGTCCGAGAATCGCGAGAACCAGGTGGCCGAACAGACCGGGCGAGGCGAGCGGATCGAGCGGGGCGATCAGCTTGAGCCGGGCGAACAGGTCGCGCCGGGCCAGGCCCGCAGGCTCTGGCATCTGCTGGAGCCGCTGCACGCGGTGCTGTACTACGCGCCGGAGGTCTTCGAGGAGGCCGGCGCGCTCGGCTACCCGACCGAGGACCGCTGGGGGAGCTACTTCCCGTTCCGTGCCGCCCCGTTGGGACCGGTGAGCGCCGGCGTCGTGGCCTCCGCCTTCTACAGCTTCCGGCCCGGCATGGTCGCCCGGCACGTCGAGGGCGCCTGGAAGGTCGCTGCCCCCGAAGCCGCTCTGGCGGCGAGGCTGAGAGGCATCGACCGGCTGTACCGCAAGCTGTTCGGTGACCTGGTGGACAGTCCCGAGCTGGCCGAGGCCGCCGCCCTCGCCCGCCGCGCCGCCGAGGCGGCCGACACGGCGGGGCGCCCGCTCGCCGCGGCCAACGCCGCGCTGGAGTGGCCGAGCGAGCCCCACCTCCAGCTCTGGCAGGCGGCGACCGTCCTGCGTGAGCACCGCGGGGACGGTCACCTCGCCGCCCTGCTCCTCGCCGGTCTCGACCCGACCGAGGCGCTGGTGTCCTTCGCCGCGATAGGCGCCGCGTCCGTCGAGCGCTTCGAAAGCCGCGGCTGGACCCACGAGGAGTGGACGGCGGCGAGCGAACGGCTGACGGCCAGAGGCCTGCTGGAGACGGACGGCACGGCGACGGATGCTGGCCGTGACCTGCGCCGCCGCGTCGAGCAGGACACCGACCGGCTGGCCCTCGGCCCCTGGCAGAACCTCGGCCCGCAGTCCACGGAACGCCTGGCCGCGCTCCTCGGCGACTACTGGGTCGCGGTGCTGGGATCCGGCCTGCTGCCCTCGGAGTCGACGCTCGGCATCGGGAGGGTGTGAGCGTCGCCGTCGTCGCGGGCGGCAGGGCGAAGCCGTCCGCGACGGTGTAGCCCTGCGCGGACGGCCTCCTGTGCCGGGTGATGTCGGTGGCTCGGCCCCCAAGAGTCTTCGGGCCGGGCTACGGCCGAAACTGCGGCCGGGGTCCGGGTCGATTCCGCGGGCTGGGGCCTTTCTTTCGGATCAGGTCGGCTTGGAGCGGCGGTGCCTTGTTCGCGACCCGAGTGGGGTCTGGTGCGTGCAGCTGCAAGGCGGAGGAGGGAGTCGACGCGATGGGGGTCCCCCCGCGCGAGCGCAGTCGAGCGTGGGGGAGTTGGCGACCGACGACAACGCCGCAGATGTGCGTGCCAGACCCCGCGAGCGACGGCAAGATCCGAAAGAGAGGCCCTATTAGGGCTGGTCGGGCCGTTCCTCGTCCATGCCGAGCCGCTCGTGCAGCTTCTGCTGCCCGGAGTCGACCTGGGACTCGTACTTGTTGCCCGTCTTCTCGTTCGCCTTCTGCTCCGCGGTGTCGGACATGTTCCTGGCCTTGTCCTGTGCCGCCTTGTTGCTCTTGAACCTGTCGAGGATGCCCATCCAGAGCTCCTTCCGGAGGTGACTCTCCATCGACGATATTCCCGACAAGTGCGAGATGCCCACTTGGGCCGGTTGTGGTCTGGACCTTCCGACTGCCCCCGAGCGCCCCCTCGCTACCGGGAACTATTCGCAGTGCTCCGGCCTTCAGGCCGGGGGTGAAGCGAATCCGGTGGTCGCGACGCGGAGCGTCGCGGTGGCGTTCCGGTGGGGCCGGACCCCGCTTCGTGACGGTGACGGGTCGCTCGCATGTTCCCGGTGACGACGTGGGTTCGACGTGCCTAGTGTGATCGTCATGCAGCTCCGGTACGCCTTCAGGGTGCGACACGATGTCGCACCGCTCAAGTGGACAACTCCGCTTCAACGGGGTTGTCCCAGACCAGTGTTCTGAGGTCTGGTCCCACGCTCACATGCGTCGCTGGCAACGGCGGGGTGTGAAGCTGAGCGCTCAAGGCCCAAGAACGTCAAGGCATCTGATGTCACAGGCCGAGGGACAGTCCGGAAGGGTGAACGAAAGTGAACCCCTGTCAAAGCCTCGTCAGCGTTACCCGCCCGATGTCGAGCAGTAGCGGCGGTCATGGCCTGGACGTTGGAAAGCGTCGAGCGGAGCCGAGGGTTCTGACCCGAGGCTCGTGAACACCGCTGGCCACGGGGCAATAGGGGCACCCTCCCCGGACGCATCTTGACGGTGCGGAACGTGGAAACCCGGTTGAGGTCCAGAGAGATCTGGTAGGCCGACCGCAAGGAAAGCGGAATTCCTCAGCCGGACAGGATGGTTCAAGAAGCAAACGCCGGTCCCGAAAGGGAAAGGGAAGTCGGGTGAATGTGCCCGTATAACCTGCCGGATACGGGGTTTTCCCCGGCCCGAAAGGGAGCAGACGTGAACCAGGTGAGCCTTTGAAATGAACTGAGAAGAAGCCCGAACCGAGGGACAAGTTAGGCGCCGGGAGGATGGTGGACATGTCTGCTCTGCCGCTCAGCCCGGTGAACGGACCTGAGGACGCCTCCATGCTGTGGCACCAGATCGACTGGAGCCGATGCGAGGGGGAAGTGCGGCGACTGAGACAGCGGATCTTCGAGGCAGCGCAGGAAGAGGACTGGCCCAAGGTCAGGAATCTGCAAAAGCTCATGCTGCGGAGCTACTCCAACACGCTGGTGAGCGTGAGGCGAGTGTCCCAGCTGAGTACTGGCCGCAAGACGGCCGGCGTCGACAGGGAGAAGGCGGTAACGCCCAAGGCCCGGTGGAATCTCACGTCAGAGGTCCATCGGGTCGAGAAGCCCTGGCGAGCCATGCCGGTCAGGCGGGTGTACATCCCGAAGAGTAACGGGAAGCAACGCCCGCTCGGGATTCCGACGATTCGGGACCGGGCCATGCAGGCCCGTGTCAAGAATGCGCTGGAACCCGAGTGGGAGGCCCGTTTCGAACCCCGGTCGTACGGTTTCCGTCCGGGGAGAGGCTGCCACGACGCTATCGAGGCTATTTTCGGGGCAACGGCACGCAAGAACGCCAAACGCCTCTGGGTTCTCGATGCCGATCTGTCGGCGGCATTCGACCGCATCGACCATCCTCGCCTGATCGACGCCGTCGGGGGATTCCCCGGCCGGAGTCTCATCCGTGTGTGGCTGAGGGCCGGTGTGGTCGAAGAGGGCCGCTTCACACCAACCGAGGAGGGGACTCCGCAGGGCGGTGTGATCAGCCCGCTGCTGATGAACGTGGCACTGCACGGGATGGAAGAGGCAGCAGGGTGCCGGTACTGGGGAGCCAAGGCGAAGACATACGAGCCGAAGGCTGCCCCCAGGACCCCGATCCTGATCCGTTACGCGGATGACTTTGTGGTCATGTGCCACAGCAAGTCCGAAGCAGAAGAGATCAAGGAACGGTTGGCAGAGTGGCTGGAGCCGAGAGGACTGCGGTTCAACGAAGGAAAGACCCGGATCCGCCATATGGAGGACGGGTTCGACTTCCTTGGCTTCAACATCCGCCGCTACGACGGAAAGCTACTCATCAAACCAAGCGCTGACGCTGTCAAGAGACTCCGGGAAACCCTACGCACCAAAGTGAAGGGCCTGTACGGCTCCAACGCGGCGGGAATGCTGAGGGCGCTGACGCCGATCATTCGTGGATGGTCGGCGTACTACCGGAATGCGGTTTCCTCCCGAACATTCTCAAGCCTCGACAACTATGTGTGGGGGCTGCTCTGGGAGTGGGCGAAAAGGAGCCATCCGAGGAAGTCGAGGGTCTGGGTAGCCAACAGATACTTCGGCAGGTTCAACGAGTCCAGAAACGACAAGTGGGTGTTCGGGGACCGTATCAGCGGTGCCTATCTCCCCAAGTTCGGCTGGACCAAGATTGTCCGCCACGTGCAGGTGAAGGGCGCGGCGTCTCCCGACGACCCTGCTCTGGCCGAGTACTGGCAAGGACGCCGTCGTAAGAAGGCGCCACCGCCGATGGACAAAGCGAGCCTGTCCTTGGCGTACAAGCAGAAGGGGCTCTGCCCACTCTGCAATCAGGCGCTCATCGCCGGGGCCGAATACGAACCGGACAGTCCACGGGAGTGGATCAACTGGTTCGCGGCCTCGAAGAAGATGCTGCACAAGCATCACTTCGTTTACCGGAGAGATGGCGGCTCCGACGATCGAACCAACCTCCGTCTCGTGCACTCCGCATGCCATCGACAGCTACACGCTCAAGATGGCGTGCAGGCCAAGTGAAACTGCGCTGGCCCATGGGGCGAGCTTGAGCCGTGTGCATTGAAAGGTGCACGCACGGTTCTGAGGGGGCCGGGATGCAGTAATGCATCCCGGCTACCCGACTTGTATCCCGACGCCACTCAGCAGGCCGCGCTGGCCAGGGCATTCGGGTGCGCCCGTGTCGTGTTCAACGACGCGGTCCGCGCCCGTGAAGACGCCCGGAAGGCCGAGCAGCCGTTCCCGAAGGCCGGGGAGCTGTCCACGCGCCTGATCACCGAGGCCAAGCGGACAGCCGAGCGGTCCTGGCTGGGCGAGGTCTCCGCGGTGGTGCTCCAGCAGTCCCTGCGCGACGCCGAGACCGCGTACCGCAACTTCTTCGCCTCCCTCAAGGGCACCCGCAAGGGTCCCAGGACAGGCCCGCCCCGCTTCAAGTCCCGCAAGGACGCCCGGCAGTCGATCCGGTTCACCGCCAACGCCCGCTGGAACATCACCGACAGCGGCCGTCTGAATATGCCGAAGATCGGCGCGGTGAAGGTGCGGTGGTCCCGCACGCTGCCCACCACTCCCACCTCCGTCACTGTCATCAAGGACGCGGCCGGGCGGTACTTCGCCTCCTTTGTCATCGGCACCGACCCCACCGCCGACGCGACACGGATGCCCGAAACCGACCGCACCATCGGGATCGATCTCGGCCTCGCCCACTTCGCGGTCCTCTCCGACGGCGCGAAGATCGACTCCCCGCGCTTCCTTCGGCGCGCGGAGAAGAAGCTGAAGAAGGCCCAACAGGAGCTGTCCCGCAAGCAGAAGGGAAGCAAGAACCGCGCCAAGGCCCGCCTCAAGGTCGCCCGGGGCCACGCCAAGGTCACCGACGCACGCCGCGAGTTCCACCACCAACTCTCCACGAAGCTGATCTCCGAGAACCAAGGGATCGCCGTGGAGGACCTGTCGGTGGCGGGACTGGCCCGCACCAGACTGGCCAAGTCTGTCCACGATGCCGGTTGGTCGGCGTTCGTGGCCATGCTGGAGTACAAGGCAGAACGGTACGGCCGCACCCTGGTCAAGATCGGCCGGTTCGAGCCGACCTCCCAGACCTGCTCCACCTGCGGAGTCAAAGACGGACCCAAACCCCTGAACGTCCGGGAATGGACCTGTACCGCCTGCGGTACCGTCCACGACCGGGACACCAACGCTGCGATCAACGTGAAGACGGCCGCCGGACTGGCGGTATCGGCCTACGGAGCGCCGGTAAGACCAGGAGCAATCCCGGCACGGCGCGAAGAAACAGGAAGCCACGGATTCCCGACCGAACCCTGTGCCGCGTAGCGGCACAGCAACGATCGAGAAGGCCGGAATCCTCGGGCTTCAGCCCGAGGTGCAAGTCAACGTGTGTGCCAGTCCCCGTCAGGGGAAAGCGCCCCCTGTGCGGGGTGGCGTCGGGCAGGCAGGGGAGGGGCGCGTGAGGCGTCTGAGGGGTGGGGCGGCGGTTGCCGCTGTGCTGATGTGTGCCGTTTCGGTGGCCGGATGCAAGGAGCAGGTGACCGGCTCGGACTCCGGTTCCGGAGCGGGTTCGACTTCCGGTGGTGCGGGAGCGACGGCGGGCGGTGGAGCGGGGAGCGGTGGAGCGGCTCTCGCGGCGGCCGAGTCGCTGACCGTGAAAGGGCGGGCACCCAAGACCGGTTACGACCGGGAGGAGTTCGGCTCGGCCTGGGCGGACACCGACTCGAACAGTTGCGACACCCGTGACGACATCCTCAAGCGCGATCTGGAGGAGGTGAAGTTCACCGGCGGCGTGTGCAAGGTGTCCTACGGCGTGCTGGAGTCGGACCCGTACTCCGGGAAGGACGTGACGTACCGGCGTGGCAGCAGCAAGGTCGACATCGACCATGTGGTCGCCCTCTCCGACGCCTGGCAGAAGGGCGCCAAGTACTGGGACGCCGGCAAGCGGATAGCTCTCGCCAACGATCCGCTCAACCTCCTGGCCGTCGACGCGAGCACCAACCGTTCCAAGGGGGACGGCGACACGGCGACCTGGCTGCCGCCCAACAAGGCCTACCGGTGCACCTACGTCGCGGCGCAGGTCGCCGTGAAGAAGAAGTACGAACTGTGGGTCACCGCGGCGGAGAAGTCCGCGATGGAGAAGGTCCTGGAGACCTGCCCCGCCCAGAAACTCCCCACCGGGGGCAACCCCACGAAGGCACCGGAGCGTTTCCACGCGGGGTGAGCGGACAGGTAGAACGGTGGCTGCCCTGCTGCGGCCCTGCTGCGGCCCCACAATGGCCCACGGCGGCTGCCGAAGCCGCCGAGCTCGCCGAAGCGACCGAAGCGACCGGGGCGGCGGGGAGACCCGGGCGGCCGGGGTCGTCGAAGCCGTCGAGACCGCCGGAGCAGCCGGGGCCGCCGAAATCCGGTGCCGGCCGTTCGTCTCCTCGCCTACCGTGACCGTATGGAACTGAAGGTGTCCAGCCTCGCCGACCGTCCCGACATGCTCGGCCCGGTCCAGGACATGCCCGATACCTGGCCGGAGTTCGCGACACAGGACCTGGTGGGCAACGCGCACTACGGCCGGATCCCCGTCGAGTTCCCGGAGTACGTGCTGTTCGCGCAGGACGAGCGGGGGCAGGTCGTCGCCCATGCCTACAGCGTGCCGTTCGCCCTGCACGCCGACGGTCGGGGCGGGTTGCCCGCGCGGGGCTGGGACCAGGTGCTCGTCTGGGCCTTCGCCGATCAGCGGAGCGGGGCGCGTCCCGACACGGTGAGCGCGATCTCGATCGTCGTCGCCCCGCACGCGCAGGGCCTCGGCCTCTCCGGGCGGATGCTCGCGGCGATGCGGGACAGTGCCCGGGCGAAGGGCTTCACCGAGGTCGTGGCCCCGGTCCGGCCGAACGCCAAGCATCTCGAACCGCGCACTCCGATCGAGGAGTACGCGCACCGGGTGCGGGAGGACGGGCTGCCGTACGACCCGTGGCTGCGGGTGCACGTGCGGGCGGGCGCGAGCATCGAGCGGGTCGCGCCGGCGTCGATGACGGTGGCGGGCTCGCTGGCGCAGTGGCGACGCTGGACCGGGCTGCCCTTCGGCACGCAGGGCGACATCGAGGTGCCCGGCGCGCTGGTCCCCGTGCGGTGCGAGCCGGAGCGGGACCACGCGGTGTACGTCGAGCCCAACGTGTGGATGCGGCACCGTCTTTGAGAAGGGCGCGGTGCCGCCGACGGTGATGCCCACGGCGTTCCCCCACGCCGCGCCTGAGGTCCTTCGCTCGCAGGCCCTACCGCCCGTACGGGTACCCCTGCTGATACGGCTGGCCCTGCGGGGCCATGGCCGCCCCGTACGCGGGCTGGGCGGCCGGGATCTTCTTGTCGAACACCGCGGACAGCAGCAGCACCGTCGCCGTCAGCAGGGTCACCAGGATGGCGATGCCGAAGAAGGCGTCCCCGTCGCCGTCGGGCGTGATCACCGCCCACGGCAGGATCACGCACTCGTACAGCGCGAACGAGCCGAAGGCCACCCAGTCCGAGGAGAGGCCGCGGCGGGTCGCCACGTACAGGAAGGGCACCCAGACCAGGAAGCCCAGCGAGCACCAGACCAGGACCACCCAGGCGAGCCGCTGGAACCAGCCGGCCGTCAGCCGTCTCTCCGCGCCCGCCCCGGTCGTCGTCGTCGGCATTGTCATGTCGCCCCCCAAGTCACCTGGGGCAAGGGTAGGACACGGACAGGCCGCTTCAGGTCATCGCTTCTTTACTGTGACATGAGCGAATCTTGTGGCTATGAGGGTCCCGTGTTTCCCGATCGGTGGGAGGCCGCGGGTTACCGTGCGATCCGTTCCGGTGCTGGACGTCGAGCCGAGGCCGTATCGTCGCACCGAATCAGGGGACTTCAGCCAGACATGACCGTACGCGGCGACAGCGCCGTACGCGAAGACGAACGATGGGGTGGGGATGGCCGAGCACCGGCAGTCCAGAAAGCGCAGATACATCACGTGGGGCGTGGCCGGCGCGGCCGTCCTCGCGGGGGCGGGGATAGCGGCGCAGACCTCGATGGCGGCCACCACCTGGCCCGCCCAGAAGACGTACACCGGCCGTGCCTTCGACGCCTGCACCGCGCCCTCGTCGGCCGCGATGAAGGCGTGGAAGGCCGACGGCTACTACGGGGGCGCCGCCGTCTACGTCGGCGGCAAGAACCGCGGCTGCGCGCAGCCCAACCTGACCGCCTCCTGGGTGAAGTCGGTCAACACGGCCGGCTGGAAACTGATCCCGATCTACGTGGGCGCCCAGCCGTCCTGCCAGACCGGCTCCAGCCCCGAGAAGCTCACCGCCGCCACGGCCGCCTCCCTCGGCGCGACCGACGGCGCGGACGCGGTCGCCAAGGCCTCGGCGCTCGGCATGAAGGCCGGCAGCCCGATCTACCTCGACATGGAGCCCTACGACATCACCAACAAGGCGTGCAACGACGCCGTGTTGACGTATGTGCGCTCCTTCACCAAGACGCTGCGCGCCAAGGTCTACCGGGCCGGCTACTACGGCTTCAGCAGTTCCAGCGCCAAGGCCGTCGCCACCGCGACGAACAAGACGGACCTGCCGGGCAACCTCTGGTACGCGCTGTGGGACAAGAAGGACACCACGACCACCGACTGGCCGTGGGGCGCCACCCAGTACACCGGCCACAGCCGCGGCCACCAGTACCTGGTCAACAGCAAGGAGACCCGCGGCGGCTACACGATCACCGTGGACCGCGACGCGTGGGACGCCCCGGTCGCCATCGTCGGCTGAACCGGAACGGCCTCGTGAGGGGCGCCCCGCGCGCGTGGGGCTGAGCCCTCGCACCGAAGAGCGGGCGACGAGCGCGCGCGGCGGTGCCCGAAGTCCTGGTGAATCGTTGGTCGAATGGGTTGGCCCCAGCCGCCCCACTGCCTACCATCGATCACCGCAAGACTTTGTGCACCGTCGCACAATCTCCTCGGGAGGTTTCCTTGCACCGCCGTCGTCGTACCGCGCTCCTGCTGTCCGCCGCGATCGTGTCGGCCCCGCTCCTCGCCGCCTGTGGGAACGACGCGCATCCCGGCGCGGCGGCCGTGGTCGGCGACCAGCGGATCACCGTCGCACAGCTGGAGAGCCGGGTGAACGAGGTGCGCACGGCCCAGCGGGCCGCGGTCACCGACGACGCCCAGTACGCGCAGGCCGTCGCCCAGACCGGTTCCCTCGCCCGCGACACCCTGCACGGCATGGTCCTCGACAAGGTGCTGCACCGCGCCGCGGAGGACGCGGGCGTCACCGTCAGCCGCCGGGAGGTCCAGGAGATGCGGGCCGGCCTGGAGCAGCAGGCGGGCGGCGCGCAGGGCCTGGAGGCGGCGTGGCTCCAGCAGTACGGTATTCCGCCGCAGCGCCTGGACGAGAACCTCCGCCTCCAGCTGGAGGCCCAGAAACTCGCCACCGAGCTCGGCACGAACACCAGCCAGCCCGCCTTCTGGAACGCGCTGTCCAAGGCGTCCAAGGCACTCGACGTGGACCTCAACCCGCGCTACGGCAACTGGGACGCGCAGAAGGTCGCCCGCGTCGACGCGAAGACGCCCTGGGTACGGGAGATCTCGGCGGCGGGGACGCAGCAGACGACGTGACCATGTGATCGTAGGACCGGCTGGTCCTGCCTGTGGATAACTCGCGAGGGCGCTGCCGGGTGTGGGTTACGTTCGGGGTGTGAACGCAATCAGCTCCGCCGCTGCCCACACCGAGGTCGAGGCCCCCGGCCGCGTCGTCCTGCTCACCACCAGCCACCGGGTCGCCCCCGGTCTGCTGTCCTGGCCCGCCTGGCAGGCACTGCGCACGGCGGACCGGGTGCTGTGCGCGGACGGCGCGCATCCGCAGCTGCCCTATCTGCGGGACGCGGGCGTCACCGTCGAGGAGACCTCCCCGACGGCCGAGGAGCTGCTCGCCGCCTGCGCCGGCGGCCGCACGGTCCTGGTCGTGGCCACCGGCGAAGGCGAACCGGCCCTCACCGACGGCCTGGCCCGCCTGGCCGGCTCCGGCCGTGTGTCCATGCCCGAGCTGGAACTGCTCCCCGCCTCCTACGACCTCCCGGGCGCCCGGCTCCTCGACCTCGTCCAGGTCATGGACCGCATCCGGGCCGAATGCCCGTGGTCCTCCCGGCAGACCCACAAGGGCCTGGCGAAGTACGCGGTCGAGGAGTCGTACGAACTGGTCGAGGCGATCGAGGACGGAGACCACGACGAACTCCGCGAGGAACTGGGCGACGTGCTGCTCCAGGTCGTCTTCCACGCCCGCATCGCCGAGGAGGACGAGGAGTCCCCGTTCTCCGTCGACGACGTCGCGGGCACGATCGTCGCCAAGCTCATCCACCGCCACCCCCATGTCTTCGGCGACGCCACCGCCACCACCCCGGAGGAAGTGAAGGAGCACTGGCTCCGCACGAAGGCGGCGGAGAAGCGGCGGGAGTCGGTGACGGACGGCGTCCCCCTCCACCAGCCCGGACTGGCCCTCGCCGCGAAGCTGGTGTCCCGGGCCCGCACGGCACGGCTGGAGGTACCACTGCCGACGGCCGAGGGCATCGGCTACGAACTGCTCGCCCTGGCGGCACGAGCCGAATCGGAGGGCGTCGACCCGGAGGCGGCCCTGCGCGCGGCGGCCAGGGCGTACCGGGACGCGATCCGGGGTGTCGAGGGGGTGGATGGTTAGTACGGTGAGCTCCTGATCCGGTTCGTGGGGTGCGGGGGCTTGTATGGAACGGGAGTCGGAGGAGCTGGCGACCTGGGCCGCGGAGGTGCTCAACAGGGGGTTGCTGTCGGAGAACCGGGAGGAGATCCGGCGGGCGTTCCTCGAGTGGTTCGTGCGCTACGGGGCAGCCGGGGCGGTCCCGGTGCAGATCACCCATCCGTCCGACGGCCCGGAAGAGACGCTCATCGAGTTCGAGGGCCGGCACTTCGAGGCCGGGCTCACGTCCCGCATGGAGGGGGCGGTCTCTGGTCTGTGGGGACTGATCGACCTCTTCGAACCGCACCCGGCCCCGACCTCGCCCCCGACCTCGCACCCGGCCCCGACCTCGCCCCCGGCTGACCGCGTCCGCACCCCCGCTGCCGGTCCCGCCCCACCGCAGGGCGACCGCATCGAGTTCAACAACGGTCTCTTCAACGGAACCGTCGTGGGCAAGCAGACCTACCACACCTACGCCCTTCCGGGCGTGGTGCCGACCGACCCCGACAGATGGCCCACGGTGCAGGAGACCGACCCGGTCAGGGTCGGCGTGCGGCCCACCGGGCGGAGCGGCGAGCACGGCGGACTTCCGCCCTACGTCCGGCGTGACGTCGACGAGGGCCTGCGGGGCTGGGCCGCGCAGGGCGGCCTGCTGGTGATCACCGGCGGACCGCTCACCGGCAAGTCGAGGACGGCCTGGGCCGCCGTACTCCACGAGACGGACCCCCACACCCGCGTGTACGCGCCTGCCCCCGGCACGGACCTGCGGGGACTGCCCGCGCTGTTGCACGACCGGGACGGGACGTATGTGCTGTGGCTGGACGAGTTGGAGGGACACCTCGTAGAGCACGGGCCGACCCTGGGGCTGATCACCGAGCTGACCGCACTGGGCGTCCCGGTCGTGGCCACGATGGGCGACGACTCGTACGACGAGCACCGCTTCGGCGGCGGACCGGCGTCCCGGGTGCTGACGCTGGCGCGGTCGGAGCGGGTGAGGACACGCTGGAGCGACCAGGAGCTCGGCAGACTGACCGCCCTGCACGACCCCCGGCTCGACGAGGCACGCGACCGGTGCGGAGCCACCAGCGTCACCCAGTACCTGGCCATCGGCCCGGAGCTGCGGGCCCAGTGGCACCGTGCCGGGTTCTCCAACAGCCGCCACCCGTACGGTCACCTGCTGATCCGGGCCGCGACGGACCTCGCCCGCTGTGGGGTCACCGGGGACATCCCGAGGCAGCTGTTGGAGGAGACGTGCCAGAGCCGTGGGACGGGGCAGGCGCAGTGGCGGCTGGAGAGGGAGTCGTTCCAGGAGGCCCTCGACTGGGCCGTCCAACCGCTGCACGGGGTCACCGGGATGCTGGTGCCGGGAGTGCCGCGCCGGGTGGGGGAGAGCGAGGACACCTGGCGGCCGTACGGCTCACTGGTCGTCGACGCGGAGCAGGAGACCGAGAGGGCGGTTCCGGACGCCGTCTGGCGCTGCGCGCTGGAGGGGACGAAGTACGACACCGGGGTGCACTTCAACGTCCGTGCCACCGCCCACGTCGTCTTCTCGGCAAGGGCGCGGGACGGCGACGCCGGGGCGATGCACATGCTGAGCCTGCTCTCCGAGAACGAGGCAACGGCGCTGGACTGGCTGCGCAAGGCCGTGGACGCGGGGAAGACGGAGCTGGCGGGGCAGGTCGGCGAGCGGCTCCTCGGACAGGGGGAGGCGGAGGAGGCACTGCCGTATCTGCGGAGCGCGGCGGAGCGGAATCCGGACGGTCACGAGACGAGACTGGTCGGGGAGGCCCACCTCGCCCTGGCAGAGCAAGCGCTGAGCAGGGCGGCGCACGGCGGTGACATGGCGGCGGCACACCGACTGGGGGACCTGTTGCTCGGGCAGGGTGAGTTGAGCAGGGCGTCGCGCCACTACACGGAGGCCGAGGCGGGCGGGTACGCCCCGGTCGCCCGGAGCGCTGCCGTGTACTTCCTGCTGCGCTTCGAGGCCGAACTGGCCGAGGTACTGCTCACCCGTGCCGCCGCCTCCGGAGACGGGAAGGCCGCACGTCTGCTGAGTGACGCCCAGGAGCCGCGCCAGAGCCTGGACGACGCCGCGGAGTACTTCAACGCCGGCCACCCCCTGGACGCGGCCCACCACGGTGCCGTACTGGAGAAGATGGGGCTCCTGGAGCAGGCCCGCACGGACTACGAACAGGGCTGCGCCGACGGCGACGCCTACGCCGCCTATCGCCTCGCCCTCCTCCTCGACAAACAGAGCAACTTCAGCGAGGCCACCCTCTGGTACCGCAAGGCCGCCGACATGGGGCACCCCGGCGCGCGGAAGGCCCTCGCGGAACACGTCGAGGACACCGCTACGGTCAAGGAGTGACCGAGCAGCCCGACACAGACAACCCGGACAGCACCGCTCCCGAACTCTTCACCTGGGAGTTCGCGACCGACCCCTACCCCGCCTACGCCTGGCTGCGCGAGCACGCGCCCGTGCACCGCACCGTGTTGCCCAGTGGTGTCGAGGCCTGGCTGGTCACCCGGTACGGCGACGCGAAACAGGCCCTCGCCGACCAGCGGCTCTCCAAGAACCCGGCGCATCATGACGAACCGGCGCACGCCAAGGGCAAGACCGGCATCCCCGGTGAGCGCAAGGCCGAGCTGATGACGCATCTGCTCAACATCGACCCGCCGGACCACACCCGGCTGCGACGGCTCGTCAGCAAGGCCTTCACGCCCCGCCGGGTCGCCGAGTTCGCGCCGCGCGTCCAGGAGCTGACGGATCAGCTCATCGACCGGTTCGCCGCCGAGGGCGGTGCCGACCTCATCCACGACTTCGCCTTTCCTCTCCCCATCTACGCGATCTGCGACCTCCTGGGCGTCCCCCGCGAGGACCAGGACGACTTCCGCGACTGGGCGGGGATGATGATCCGGCACGGCGGGGGCCCGAGGGGCGGGGTCGCGCGGTCGGTGAAGAAGATGCGCGGGTACCTGCTGGAGCTCATCCACCGCAAGCGCGCGGAGCTCCCCGCCGACCCGGCTCCCGGCGAGGACCTCCTCTCCGGTCTGATCCGCGCCTCGGACCATGGCGAGCACCTCACCGAGAACGAGGCCGCCGCCATGGCCTTCATCCTGCTGTTCGCCGGCTTCGAGACGACCGTCAATCTCATCGGCAACGGCACCTACGCCCTCCTCACCCACCCCGAGCAGCGCGAACGCCTCCAGCGGTCGCTCACCGAGGACGACGGCGACCGCGGCCTCCTCGAAACCGGCGTCGAGGAACTCCTGCGCTACGACGGCCCCGTGGAGCTCGCCACCTGGCGGTTCGCGACCGAGCCGCTGAGCGTCGGCGGGCAGGACATCGCGCCGGGCGACCCCGTCCTCGTCGTACTGGCGGCGGCCGACCGTGACCCGGCGCGCTTCTCGGACCCCGACACCCTCGACCTGTCCCGCCGCGACAACCAGCACCTCGGCTACGGCCATGGCATCCACTACTGCCTGGGCGCCCCGCTGGCCCGGCTGGAGGGCCAGACCGCGCTGGCCACCCTCCTGACCCGGCTGCCCGACCTCCGACTGGCCGTGGATCCGGCCGAGTTGAGGTGGCGCGGTGGGCTCATCATGCGCGGATTGCGGACTTTGCCGGTCGAGTTCACTCCGGTGCAATCCGGCTCATAAGCGGTCCATGTCTGACCGGATGTCAGCCGGAGTGTGACCGTTCGGCGGAGCAAAGGTGACCAACACTCAAGTCTGTGATCTTCACGTGATCTGCGCGGCATTAACTTGTGACAAGTGATCGTCTGCCGATACGTTCACTCGTCAGCGCGGAACATCGGTCTCACCCGCCGCGCCGGTCAGTGCTGTCCAGAGAAAGGCCCCTCGCATGCTCTCCGGGAACGGTCGTCACCGTCGCCCCCGCCAGGCCCCGGCCCTCCTTGTCGCGGCCGGAGTGACGGGCTCCGCCATCGCCATCCCGCTGCTCGCCGCCTCCGGCGCGAGCGCGGCCGACGGCACGGTGTGGGACAAGGTGGCGCAGTGCGAGACCGGCGCCTCGTGGAGCGCCGACGACGGCGACGGCGAGTACGGCGGCCTGAGCCTCACCCAGAAGGACTGGGAGACGTACGGCGGCCTCGACTACGCGACGAGCCCGGACCTGGCCAGCCGCAGCCAGCAGATCGCCGTGGCGCAGAAGGTGCTCGCGGCCGACGGCATCGGGGCATGGGGCACCTGCGGGCTGACCTCCGGGCTCACCCAGGAGAACGGCGCACTGAACGTGGACACCGGCGTGGCGGACGACTCGTCCGACTCGTCCGACTCATCAGGGTCTTCCGGATTGTCCGACCTGTCCAGGGGGTTGTCCGGATCCTCGGGCTCCTCGACGAGCGGTGACTCCTCGACGGGATCGTCCGACTCGTCCGCCGATTCCTCCGGTTCGCCCTCGGCGTCCACTTCCTCCCCTTCGTCCTCTTCCTCCGCCGCCACGGATGACTCCGGCACGTCCGGCGGTTCCGGCGGCCGGGGTGACGGGTCGACGGGCGACGGTTCCCCCACGGCGACCCCGGAAACGGGCGACTCGGACAATTCCGGCCAGGATGAGGGCTCTTGGAGCCTCGTCGACACCAGCTCCCTCGGCTCCGGCCGCCACCGTGGCGCCACCGCCGACGAGGCGGCGACCAAGAGCGCGACCGACACCGGCGTGGACGGCACCACCACCGCCTCCGCCGGCCGGCATGCCGCGGCCACCTATGTCGTCCAGGAGGGCGACTCCCTCGCGTCCATCGCCGACTCCCTTGGCCTCGACGGCGGATGGCGCGCCCTCTACGCCGAGAACAGGGACCTCATCGGCGTCGACCCGAGCAACATCGCCGCCGGTCAGACCCTCGACACAGGGGTGTAATAGGGCGCAAAGCCCAAGAAAAACAGCGGGAGTTCACGTCACGCTTCGCGCCGAATGTCCGTTTTGGTGAAAGTGTGGGATGAGTCTCAGAAGCCCTGATCGTCTTTGAAATTCCGCCGATCGCGTGTCTACGGTCGAGGCCGCTCGGCAACCCGAGCCCCGGCCGTCGCAACGCCGAATCCTGCCAGCGACGACCCGGGAACAGTCGTCGCGTAAGCGCCGCAGGCAGGAGCGGGGGACCCAAGGTAAGTGCCGCGCCGGTCGGTCGACCGGAACGGCTCGGGGTGAAGCCACACCTCCCACGGAGCAGCGCTCCGGCGGACGAGGACGTGGCCGGGCAACTCACACGGCCCGAACCCGACAGCTCACCTCGCAGGCGTCGGTGAGGGGATCCACCATGCTGTTTTCCGCCAAGGGCAAGCACCGCCGCCCGTCCAAGGCGACCCGCGTCGCCGCGCTCGCCGGCGTCACCGGTGTCGCCATCGCCGCCCCGCTGATGGCGGCCGGCAGCGCCTCCGCCGCCACCGCCTCCGAGTGGGACGCGGTCGCCCAGTGCGAGGCCGGCGGCAACTGGTCCATCAACACCGGCAACGGCTACTACGGCGGCCTCCAGTTCTCGGCGTCCACCTGGGCCGCGTACGGCGGCACCGCCTACGCCTCCACCGCCGACCAGGCCTCCAAGTCCCAGCAGATAGCCATCGGCGAGAAGGTCCTCGCGGGCCAGGGCAAGGGTGCCTGGCCGGTCTGCGGCACCGGCCTGTCCGGCGCCGCCTACAACGGCGGCAGCGCCGGCTCCTCGAGCTCCGGCTCGGCCGGCTCCTCCGGTTCCTCCAGCTCGTCGAACAGCGGCGGCACCAGCAGCCGCTCGACCGAGGAGCAGAGCGCCTCCCGCTCGACCGACCGCCCGGCCGCCTCCAAGACGGTCACCACCCCGACCGGCGAGAAGGTCAAGAAGGGCGACGGCGAGTACAAGGTCGTCAAGGGCGACACCCTCAGCTCCATCGCCGAGAAGCACAAGGTCAAGGGCGGCTGGGCGAAGCTGTTCGAGCTGAACAAGGACATCGTCGTCGAAGCGGACCTCATCTACCCGGGCCAGCAGCTGCACCTGAAGTGACACTGCGCCTGAAGTGACACTGCGCCTGAAGTGACACTGCGCCTGAAGTGACAACTTCACATGCCGTGACACTGGGCCTGAAGTGTCATGGCACGTGAAGTGACACCTGGCCCCAAGAGAAGCCACAGCGCCCTCACATCCGAGGTCGGCACACTGAAGACCTCGTGAGGGTCACCCCCCGTCCCCACGGGCTCCCCGCTCCGGTGCGTGTTCCCCCGTACGCACCGGAGCGGGGTTTCTCTTTGCCCGTTCGTCACTTCCTGTCGGCCTTTCTCGGCCACCCCCTTTGTTCCGGGCGGAAACAATAGGTACGGTCTCCCTGTCCACGGGACGGTCGGTCGGCTGCCGACGGCTCCGGGGCGGTTAGGCTCTAGTCGCAAGGCTCAGCAAGGGATCGTCACGGTCCCTGGGCCCCGCACAACCAGCGTCACATCCCAAGAAGGAGATGCTCGTGCCGTCCATCGACGTCGTCGTAGCCCGGGAAATCCTGGACTCCCGAGGCAACCCCACGGTCGAGGTCGAGGTCGGCCTCGACGACGGCAGCACGGGTCGTGCCGCCGTTCCGTCCGGCGCCTCCACCGGTGCCTTCGAGGCCATCGAGCTCCGCGACGGTGACCCCAACCGCTACCTCGGCAAGGGTGTCGAGAAGGCCGTCCTCGCCGTCATCGAGCAGATCGGCCCGGAGCTCGTCGGCTACGACGCCACCGAGCAGCGCCTGATCGACCAGGCCATGTTCGACCTGGACGCCACCGACAACAAGGGCTCGCTCGGCGCCAACGCCATCCTCGGCGTCTCGCTCGCCGTCGCCCACGCCGCCTCCGAGGCCAGCGACCTGCCGCTGTTCCGCTACCTGGGCGGCCCCAACGCGCACCTGCTGCCGGTGCCGATGATGAACATCCTGAACGGCGGCTCGCACGCCGACTCCAACGTGGACATCCAGGAGTTCATGATCGCCCCGATCGGCGCGGAGACCTTCTCCGAGGCCCTGCGCTGGGGCGCCGAGGTCTACCACACCCTCAAGAAGGTGCTGAAGACCAAGGGCCTGTCCACCGGCCTCGGCGACGAGGGCGGCTTCGCCCCGAACCTGGAGTCCAACCGCGCCGCGCTCGACCTCATCCTCGAGGCCATCAAGCAGGCCGGTTACGTGCCCGGCGAGCAGATCGCGCTCGCGCTCGACGTCGCCGCGTCCGAGTTCTACAAGGACGGCAAGTACGAGTTCGAGGGCAAGTCGCGCTCGGCCGCCGAGATGACCGAGTACTACGAGGAGCTCGTCTCCGCGTACCCGCTCGTCTCCATCGAGGACCCGCTGTACGAGGACGACTGGGCCGGCTGGAAGGTCATCACCGACAAGCTGGGCGACAAGGTCCAGATCGTCGGCGACGACCTCTTCGTCACCAACCCCGAGCGTCTGGCCCGCGGCATCGAGGAGGGCTCCGCCAACGCCCTGCTCGTCAAGGTCAACCAGATCGGTTCGCTGACCGAGACCCTGGACGCCGTCGAGATGGCCCAGCGCAACGGCTTCAAGTGCATGATGTCCCACCGCTCCGGCGAGACCGAGGACGTCACCATCGCCGACCTCGCGGTCGCGGTGAACTGCGGTCAGATCAAGACCGGCGCCCCGGCCCGCTCGGACCGCGTCGCCAAGTACAACCAGCTGCTGCGCATCGAGGAGATCCTCGACGACGCCGCGGTGTACGCCGGCCGCTCGGCGTTCCCCCGCTTCAAGGGCTGACCCGTGGTGGGTTGACCCATACCGGGCCAAGCCCTAGCCAGTCGTACGTACGTCCCCGTACCCGGTCCCGTACCGTGTGCGGGGACGTACGCACGTGTGAGACGGGAGGCGGGAAGCAGTGGCCGTGAAGGACCGGGACCGTTTCTCCACCGCGACCAGGATCAAGCTGCTCGGCGAGCAGACCGCGGCCCGGGTCTACCGCTCCCAGACCAAGCGCCAGGCCCGCCGCTCCCGGCTCACCGGCCGCGCCGCGCTCCTCGCGCTGGTCCTGTGCACGCTGATCGTGGCCCTGGCCTATCCGATGCGCCAGTACGTCTCCCAGCGTGCCGACATCGCCGATCTGGAGCGCGAGAAGCAGCAGGCCGCCGAACGCGTCGAGCAGCTGCGCGACCTCAAGGCGCGCTGGCAGGACGACGCCTACGCCGAGCAGCAGATCCGGCAGCGGCTGCACTACGTGCTGCCGGGGGAGACCGGGTTCGTCGTGATCGACCCGGACGCGGCCAGGCAGTCCCGCGCCGACCTCGGGGCGACCGACCGCCCCTGGTACTCGAACGTCTGGGACGGCGTCGACAAGTCCGACGCCTTTGACCAGTGAACCGACCGATAGAAAGACAGGCATGGAATCGCCCCCGCCGACCACCCCGCGCACCGAGCCCACCGACGCGGACGTCGAGGCCTTCAAGCAGCAGCTCGGACGGCCGCCGCGCGGTCTGCGCGCGATCGCGCACCGCTGCCCGTGCGGCCAGCCGGACGTCGTGGAGACGGCCCCCCGCCTGCCCGACGGCACTCCCTTCCCGACGCTGTACTACCTGACGTGCCCGAAGGCCAACTCGGCCATCGGCACGCTCGAGGCGAACGGCGTGATGAAGGAGATGACGGAGCGGCTGCAGGCCGACCCGGAGCTGGCCGCCTCCTACCGTGCCGCGCACGAGGACTACATCCGGCGCCGGGACGAGATCGAGGAGCTGAAGAACTTCCCCAGCGCGGGCGGCATGCCGGACCGCGTGAAGTGCCTGCACGTGCTCGTCGCGCACTCCCTGGCCGCCGGCCCGGGCGTGAACCCGCTCGGCGACGAGGCCCTGGAGATGCTCCCGCAGTGGTGGCGCAAGGGCACGTGCGTGGTGCCGGTCCAGCCGCCGTCCGGTGAGGGCCGGCAGGTGGACACGTCCGAGGACGGGTCGGGCCACTTCGCCTTCAAACCGGTCGAGGGAGACGCCTGATGACCCGCGTCGCCGCCGTCGACTGCGGTACGAACTCGATCCGCCTCCTCGTCGCCGACGCCGACCCGGAGACCGGTGAGCTGGTCGACCTGGACCGCCGGATGACGATCGTCCGCCTCGGCCAGGGCGTCGACCGCACCGGACGGCTCGCCCCCGAGGCGCTGGAGCGGACCTTCGCGGCCTGCCGGGAGTACGCGGCCGCCATCAAGGAGTACGGCGCGCAGCGGCTGCGCTTCGTCGCCACCTCCGCCTCCCGGGACGCGGAGAACCGGGACGAGTTCGTGCGCGGGGTGCTGGACATCCTCGGCGTAGAGCCCGAGGTCATCACCGGCGACCAGGAGGCCGAGTTCTCCTTCACCGGCGCCACGAAGGAACTCGTCGGGCGCGCCGACCTGGCCAAGCCCTTCCTGGTGGTGGACATCGGCGGCGGCTCGACCGAGTTCGTGGTCGGCGACGACCGGGTCCGCGCCGCGCGCTCCGTCGACGTGGGCTGCGTACGGATGACGGAGCGGCACCTGGTCGTGGACGGGAAGGTCACCGACCCGCCCACCGCCGGGCAGATCGCGGCGATGCGCGCCGACATCGAGGCCGCTCTCGACCTCGCCGAGCGGACGGTCCCGCTGCGCGAGGCGCACACCCTGGTCGGCCTTGCCGGTTCGGTGACGACGGTCGCGGCGATCGCCCTGGGACTGGAGGCGTACGACTCCACGAAGATCCACCACGCGCGGATCGGTGTCGACCGGGTCAGGAGCATCAGCGACGACCTTCTCGAGGCGACCCACGCACAGCGCGCGGCTCATCCGGCGATGCACCCGGGCCGGGTGGACGTGATCGCGGCGGGCGCGCTCGTCCTGCTGGCGATCATGGAGCGGATCGGCGCGGAGGAGGTCGTCGTGAGCGAGCACGACATCCTCGACGGAATCGCCTGGTCGATCGCGTGATCTTGGCCGGCCCGCTACCTGCACTCTGCTGAGCAGGCAGGATGCCCGTATGAGCAGTCCCGAGGGGCCCTTCGCGGCCCCTCGGACGCGTTCCGGAGGCACCCCCTCGGGAAAGTTCGTGAAGTTCTTCACAAGGAATTCGGCCCTGTTGGAGGACAGAGGCGTCCCCGTTGACCCTTCCGGGGGCCCAACACCCGTGTGAACGTGTTCAAAAGAGGCGCGCGCGGACGTATCGCGGAGGTCCCGCGAGGGTGCCTCGCGCGGTCCTCACGGAGCCCTTCCGGGCCCGGAGAGGCAGCTCACGCGGCATTGACAACGTCATGCCCTACACGCTGGTTCCCCCTCCGCGCCATGACGTGGATCACGCGGGCCGCGGAGGATAGCACACACCCCCGGGAAGCTTGTGAAGGGGCGCACGAGCGACCCCCCTCGAGCGGGTGGATACTCGATGGCATGAGCACCACGGAGCGTCCCAGGATCCTCGTAGTAGGCGGTGGGTACGTAGGCCTGTACGCAGCTCGGCGCATCATGAAGAAGATGCGCTACGGCGAGGCGACCGTCACGGTCGTCGACCCCCGGTCGTACATGACCTACCAGCCCTTCCTCCCCGAAACCGCCGCCGGCAACATCTCCCCGCGCCACGTCGTCGTCCCGCTGCGACGCGTGCTGCCCAAGGCGGAGGTCCTCACCGGCCGGGTCACCACCATCGACCAGGACCGCAAGGTCGCCACGATCGCCCCGCTGGTCGGCGAGGCGTACGAGCTGCCCTTCGACTACCTGGTGATCGCGCTCGGCGCGGTCTCCCGCACCTTCCCGATCCCCGGCCTCGCCGAACAGGGCATCGGTATGAAGGGTGTCGAGGAGGCCATCGGCCTGCGCAACCACGTCCTCGAGCAGCTCGACAAGGCCGACTCCACGACCGACGAGGAGATCCGCCGCAAGGCGCTCACCTTCGTCTTCATCGGCGGCGGTTTCGCCGGCGCGGAGACCATCGGTGAGGTCGAGGACCTGGCCCGGGACGCGGCCAAGTACTACAAGACGGTGTCCCGCGAGGACATGCGCTTCATCCTCGTCGACGCCGCCGACAAGATCCTTCCCGAGGTCGGCCCCAAGCTGGGCCAGTACGGCAAGGAGCACCTCGAGGGCCGCGGTGTGGAGATCTACCTCTCCACCTCCATGGACTCCTGCGTCGACGGCCACGTGGTGCTGAAGAACGGCCTCGAGGTCGACTCCAGCACCATCGTGTGGACGGCGGGCGTCAAGCCCAACCCGGTGCTGGCCCGCTACGGCCTGCCGCTGGGCCCCCGCGGTCACGTCGACACCGCCCCGACCCTCCAGGTCCAGGGCACCGACTACATCTGGGCCGCCGGCGACAACGCTCAGGTCCCGGACGTCGCCGCCCGCAAGGCCGGCGTCGAGAACGCCTGGTGCCCGCCGAACGCGCAGCACGCGCTGCGGCAGGCCAAGGTCCTCGGCGACAACGTGATCTCCGGTATGCGGGGCTTCCCGCAGAAGGAGTACGCGCACGCCAACAAGGGTGCGGTGGCGGGCCTCGGCCTCCACAAGGGCGTCGCGATGATCGTCATGGGCAAGGTGAAGATCAAGGTCAAGGGCCGTCTCGCCTGGTACATGCACCGCGGCTACCACGGCCTGGCGATGCCGACGTGGAACCGTAAGATCCGCGTCTTCGCCGACTGGACGCTCGGCATGTTCCTCAAGCGCGAGGTCGTGGCGCTGGGTGCGCTGGAGTCCCCGCGCGAGGAGTTCTACGAGGCCGCGAAGCCGGCGCCGGTCGCCGCGAAGCCGGCCGCCGAGAAGACCGAGAACGAGAAGGCCAAGGCCTCCTGACCTCCGGTCACCGAAACACCCCCGAAGGGGCCGTCCGCCATCCGTGGTGCGGGCGGCCCCTTCGGCGTCCGCCCGGTCCGCGCCGGCCGGCCTCACCGCCGACCGAGACGCATGCCGTGTGCATGTATTTTGCCGGGTCGTGACGGCCGCGCGGGACTGGACCGCGCGCTCTTCCGTGTTTACGTGGTGTCAGGACATTGCGGGATCATGCGGGATCACCCGTCACGGAGGTGTGCATCATGGCTGACGCCGCGCCGCGGCTCCATGCCCTCGTCGAACAGTTGCTGGGAGCCCCCTTCCCGGTGCGCGTCCGCGCCTGGGACGGTTCGCAGGCGGGCCCGCCCGATGCGCCGACCCTGGTCGTACGCAATCGCCGGGCCCTGCGCCGGCTCCTCTTCAAGCCCGGCGAACTCGGCCTCGCCCGCGCCTGGGTGGCCGGCGACCTGGGGATCGGGGGGGACCTGTACACCGCTCTCGACCTGCTCTCCGGCCTGGTCTGGGAGCGTGGCGAGGACGCCCGTACGCTCGGTCAGGCGCTGCGCGACCCCGCGTTCCGTTCGGCGGCGCGCGGACTGCTGAAACTCGCCGGACCGCCGTTGCCGCCCGCCCCGCCGCGTGAAGAGGTCCGCCGGACCGGCCACCTCCACACCCGCGGCACCGACCGACGCGCCATCAGCCACCACTACGACGTCGGCAACGACTTCTACGCGCTCGTCCTCGGCCCGTCCATGGTCTACTCGTGCGCCTACTGGGAGTCCGGGGACAGCACCCTCGAACTCGCCCAGCACGACAAGCTCGAACTCGTCTGCCGCAAGCTGGAGCTGAGACCGGGGTCGCGGCTGCTGGACGTCGGCTGCGGCTGGGGCTCCCTCGCCGTCCACGCGGCCCGCGAGCACGGTGCGACCGTCGTCGGGATCACCCTGTCCCAGGAGCAGGCGGCGTTCGCCCGCAAGCGCGTCGCCGACGCCGGGCTCACCGACAAGGTCGAGATCCGCGTCCAGGACTACCGGGACGTCACCGACGGCCCGTTCGACGCGGTCTCCTCCATCGGCATGGCGGAACACGTCGGCTCCGAGAAGTACCTGGAGTACGCGCACGTCCTGTTCGCGCTGCTGCGGCCCGGCGGCCGGCTGCTCAACCACCAGATCGCCCGCCGCCCGCACCGCGACGAGTCGGCCTACGGCGTGGACGCGTTCATCGACGCCTATGTCTTCCCGGACGGCGAACTCGCCCCCGTCGGCACCACGGTCACCCAGCTCGAACGCGCGGGCTTCGAGGTGCGTGACGTCGAGTCGATCCGCGAGCACTACTCCCTCACCCTGCGCCGCTGGGTCGCCCGCCTGGAGGCCGACTGGGAGCGGGCCGTCCACCTCACCAGCCCCGGTCGGGCCCGGGTCTGGCGGCTCTACATGGCCGCCTCCGCCGTCGCCTTCGAACGCAACCAGATCGGCGTCAACCAGGTCCTGGCCGTCCGGACCCCCGGGTCGGGCGACTCCGGGATGCCGCTGCGCGCCCGCACCTGGAACTGACGGCCGCTCGACGCAGGAGGGGCCCCGCCGCATCGCGCGACGGGGCCCCGACCGGGCCTGCCCTTCTCGGGCCTGCCCTACTCGGACTTGATCGCGGCCAGCATGTTCAGGCGCGACGCCCGCCGGGCCGGCCACAGCGCGGCCAGGATGCCCACCCCGGCGGCCAGCAGCAGGAAGACGGCCATCCGGGCCCACGGCACGACCAGTTCGTACGTCGGCATGCTGGTGCCGAGCAGTTCGCCGGCCGCCCAGCCGAAGAACACGCCCAGGCCGATGCCGAGCACCCCGCCGAAGAGCGAGATCACCAGGGACTCCAGCCGGACCATCCGCTTGACCGAGCGCCGGTCCAGGCCGATGGCCCGCAGCATGCCGATCTCCTGGGAACGCTCGAAGACCGACATCGCGAGGGTGTTGATGACGCCGAGGACCGCGACGATCACGGCCATCGCGAGCAGCCCGTAGAGCATGTTCAGCATCAGCGTGAACATCTGCGCGATCTCGTCGGAGAGGTCCTGCTTGCTCTGGACCTTGACGGCCGGGTTGGAGCCGAGGGCCTTCTCCAGCCGGTCCTTCGTGGCGTCCGAGGTGCCGCCGGACGTCTTGACCATGACCCGCATGTCGGCCGGGTCCGCCAGATGCGGGGTGAGGGCCGCGTTGTCCAGCAGGATGCCCTCGATCAGCTCGTTGCCCTCGTAGACCCCGGAGACCGTCAGCTGCTGCTTCCTGCCGTCCTCGAAGTTCACCGTGAAGGACGAACCGGCCTTCCAGCCATGGGACTTGGCGGTGGCGTCATCGACGACGACCTGTCCGCCGGCCACCTTGAAGGAGCCGTCGTCGACCTTGAGGTCGGTCAGCGCGCCGATGGTGGAGCCGGTGACGCCGGTGAGGTACTCGGTCGTGCCGTCGATCCGGCCGGGCGCGTTGCGCATCGGGCTGGTGGCGGTCACCCCGTCGGTGGCCCTCAGCTTCTCGTCGATACCGGCCGAGAGCTCGTTGCCGTTCGCCATCGACACGACGTAGTCGGCCCTGATCGCGGAGGACGCCATCTTGTCGATGGACTTCTGGAGGCTGCCCGCCATCACCGTCATGCCGGTGATCAGGGTCAGGCCGATCATCAGCGCGGAGGCCGTGGCCGCCGTACGGCGCGGGTTGCGCACCGAGTTCTGCCGGGCCAGCTTGCCGGACACCCCGAAGATCCGCAGGACGGGTGCGGCCGCCGCGATCAGCGGGCGGGACAGCAGCGGGGTCAGGATGAAGACGCCGAGGATCAGCAGGACCGCGCCGATACCCATGGGGGCCTGGCCGTCGGAACCGCTCATCGAGGTCGCGGCCAGGACCACGGCGACGCCCGCCGCCGAGAACAGCGCGCCCAGCGTGTTGCGCAGCACCAGCGACTTGGTGCTCGCGGTGGCGTGCACGCTGCTCATCGCGGCGACCGGCGGGATCTTCGCGGCCCGGCGGCCGGGCAGCCAGGCCGCCAGCATGGTGATGACGACGCCGACGACGAGGGCGGCGGCGACCGTACCGGCAGAGACGACGAGCGGCCCGTCGGGGACGGTCGCGCCCAGCGTCCCGAGCAGCGAGCGCAGCCCGGCCCCGATGCCGATGCCCGCGACCAGACCGGTCACCCCGGCGACCGTGCCGACGACGAACGCCTCGATCAGCACCGACCGCGTGACCTGCCGGCGGGAGGCGCCGACGGCCCGCATCAGCGCGAGTTCCTTGGTGCGCTGGGCGACCAGCATGGTGAAGGTGTTGGCGATGATGAAGGTGCCGACGAACAGCGCGATCCCGGCGAAGACCAGCAGCCCCTGCTTCATCCCGCTCATCGAGGCGGAGATCATCTCCGCCTGGTCGTCGGCGAGTTGCTCCCCGGTGACGGTCTCGACCTCGCCCTTCGGCAGGGCGGTGTCCAGCGCGGACTTCAGCGCGTTCTGCGAGGTCCCGGCGGCGGCCCGGACGTCGATCTCGTCGTAGGTGCCGGGCTTGCCGAAGAGCGTCTGCGCGGTCGCCGTGTCGAACAGGGCGAGGCTGCCGCCGGCCGCGACATTGCCGTCGTCGGTGGTGAAGATGCCGGTGATCTTCGGGGTGAGGACGGGGCCGTCGACGGAGATCCGTACGGTGTCGCCGACCTCGTACCCGGCCCGCTCGGCCGTCCTGGAGTCGATGACGACCTCGTCGGAGCCGCTCGGCGCGTGCCCGGCGGCGAGCGGGTACCGGGCGTCCTTGTCACCCCAGTAGTTGCCGCCCTGCGACTGGAAGCCGCCGCCGACGAGCTTGCCGTCCTTGTCGGCGATGGCGGTGAAGCCGTTGACGACGCCGATCGCGGACGCGGCGCCCGGGACCTTCGCGCTCCGCTCCAGCAGCGCCTGGGTCAGCTCGGGCGTCTTGACGATGCGGTCGCCGACGTCGTCCTGGACCTCGGCGGTGACGGCGACGTCGACCTGGTCGAAGCCCTTGGCGGAGCTCTTCTGGAGGGCGCCGGAGAGGGTGTTGGTGAAGACCAGGGTCCCCGACACGAAGGCCACGCCGAGCATCACGGCGAGCACGGTCATCAGGAGCCGGGCCTTGTGCGCGAGCACGTTGCGCATGGCGGTACGGAACATGGGTGTTGTCTTCTCAGTCCTGCTCGTCGTCGAGCGGTCGGTCCCGGTCGGAGATCGGCTGGTCGGGGATCAGGTGGTGAGGCCCTTGGAGTCGAACTCGG
This sequence comes from Streptomyces sp. NPDC060002, assembly GCF_042737245.1. Classification (NCBI taxonomy): domain Bacteria; kingdom Bacillati; phylum Actinomycetota; class Actinomycetes; order Kitasatosporales; family Streptomycetaceae; genus Streptomyces; species Streptomyces sp. NPDC060002. The sequence continues at coordinate 53,398 of NZ_JBHWUW010000027.1, read as the reverse complement.
GGGTCTGGGCGTTTCCCCCGGAAAGACGCAGCATGCGGTCGAGCACCGAGTCGGCCGTCGGGCCGTACACCTCGTCGACGACCCGGCCGTCCGCGAGGAAGATCACCCGGTCCGCGTAGGCCGCCGCCACCGGATCGTGGGTCACCATCACCACCGTCTGACCCAGCTCCCGCACCGAGTTGCGCAGGAAGCCCAGCACCTCGGCGCCGGCGCGCGAGTCGAGGTTTCCGGTCGGCTCGTCGCCGAAGATGATGTCGGGCCGGGAGGCGAGGGCGCGGGCGACGGCGACCCGCTGCTGCTGACCGCCGGAGAGCTGCGAGGGCCGGTGGCTCAGCCGGTCGGCGAGCCCCACCATCCGGATGACCTCTTCCAGCCACTCCTTGTCCGGCTTGCGGCCCGCGATGTCCATCGGGAGCGTGATGTTCTCGATCGCCGTGAGCGTCGGCAGCAGGTTGAACGCCTGGAAGATGAACCCGATCTTGTCCCGGCGCAACTTGGTGAGCTGCTTGTCCTTCAGCGCGCCGAGCTCGGTGTCGCCGATGCGCACGGAGCCGGAGGAGAAGCTGTCGAGGCCCGCCACGCAGTGCATCAGCGTGGACTTGCCGGAGCCGGACGGCCCCATGATCGCGGTGAACTCGGCCTGCCGGAAGTCGACCGAGACCCGGTCCAGAGCGACCACCTGAGTCTCGCCCTGTCCGTAGATCTTCGACAGGTCCGTGGCGCGTGCGGCGACGGCGGTGGTCCGGTCTGCGAGGGGGCTGGTGGTCACGGGCGTGGCTCCTGACGGGACGACAACATGTCTTGGGGACGTGAACCATCGTCCTGGCCGCCGACGGCCGTGTAGTCAACCGCTGTTCCGGTTCCGAAGGCAGCCTCGGGTCGGACGGTGGACCGCCGGGTCATACCTGGGGATGACGCCCGTCCCCGAGAGCCGGAACGTCAAGAACCGGTGGAGCAACCTCGTTCGGACGGTGAAATTCCGTCATTCCGCATACGCAAGCGGTTGCCGCGCGCGAGGCTACTGGCAAGTGCAGATGGCGAGTTCCAGGTGCTGATGCACCCTCAGACGTCAATAAAATAAGACAACATCGGTCCGCTGTTCCGCTGTTCGAGGGACGGATCCCGATAGGGTCGGAAGCTCAAACGGAGCCCTCAGGCCTGCCCAGATGGTGGAATGCAGACACGGCGAGCTTAAACCTCGCTGCCCCCCGCGGGCGTGCCGGTTCAAGTCCGGCTCTGGGCACTTCCGACGTCTCGGCGATCGCTGCATCCTCCATCGAGGCATTGACCGCCGCGGCGGCCGGCCCCCTCGCCTTCCCGACCGTTGACACCCGGTGAGGACCTCATCGCCCCTCCAACCGGAGGCGGGCGGCCCGCCGCTGTTCGAGGCTGATGCGGTCGGCACCGTGCGCCGGGGTCGGCGCAGCTCCATGAGCCGCCGAATGTCGTCGTTGACGTCCTCCGGGGCAGGGCAGGCCGGACCCGTATGGGTCTGTGTGGGACAGGGCCTGTCCGACCATGAGGCCGAGACCGGGAAGGCATGCAGCAACCGCAGAGGGAGGGTCTGACACCGGCCGCCGAGGGCCCGGTGTCCGGCGGCCCGGGTACGGCAGGTCAGCGCGGCTGCTCGCCGAGGGCCGAGCGCAGCCAGTCGAGCGAGCCTGTCGCCAGGACGGCATCCGCGAGGGCCTGCCCGGACTTGGTCGTGATCCGGCCGCGGGAGTTGTCGATCCAGCGCTGAGCGTTCGCGTATCCCTGGTCTCGGTACTCGATTCCCTGGATCATGCACTCCAGCTTGTCGGCGTCCCGCGCGCAGTCGGCTTCCAGGGTGTCGCGGGCCTCGTATGCGCCGATGATCTCCGTCACCGCCTCAGCGACGGCCGCAGGCATACCGGCGACCTGGTCCGCGGCGATGTCCCTCGGGTCGGCCTCCACCTCGGTGTACTTCTTCCCGAGGTGGTTGACGTCGCCGGTGCGGGTCTCACCTGTGTCGTGCCAGACCGCGAGGAGCGCGGCGCGGGACGGGTCGGCGCCTTCCATGGCCGCGATGACCGAGGCGATGAGTGAAGTCCGCCAGGAGTGTTCGGCGACCGTCTCGGGCTGGCGTACGCCCGCCATCCACCACCCGGTGCGGGCCGTGTGCTTGAGCATCCCGGCCTCGAACAGGAACTTCGCCACCGGAGAAAGGTCGTCGGACACCTGCGGTCTCCTCTCACGCCTCGGCGAGGCGGATTGCATAACGGATGCTCTCCAGCTCGCGCCTACCACGTGACGTGAGCTCCCGGCTATCCAACATCACCGGCAGGCGTTCGCGTAGGGCACGGGCAGCGGCCCCCGACCGCAACAGGTCGGGGCGCACCTGGAGCAGCGACCACACGGAATGGATGTTGAGATCTACGTAGCCATGCGCGGGCGCGATGCCCTCGACTAGATGGGCGAGGAGCCGGTCCCCGTGCCACGGGCCGAGGGAGTCGTCCGCGATGAAGTCGTCCGAGAGCTGGGGGACGCTCGTCTCGCCGATCCAGTACGCCCAGTAGGCCAAGTTCGCCGCCTCGCCCGCCTCGTCGTCCTGGAGCGCCCGGTCGATGAAGTACGCCATGCGCGCGCGGTCACCCTGGCGGGCCGCGACAGCGGCGACACTGCGCTCGATCAGCCACCCCGTGAGCCAGTCGTTCGGCCGCTCGGTGCGCTGCTGCTGAGCGAGCCAATCCCCGGTGTCGGCCTGCTGGTCGTACCCGGACAGGTAGAGAGCCTGACGGCGCAAAAGGAAGTGACCCGGGCCGCGTGCCTGCTCTGCGGTGCGGCGCATCTGCGCGAAGAACCTGGCCCGTTCGGCGGCGGTCAGATCCGGCCCGGTCGGGGCTGGCCCCCTCCTCGGCCGCGGCGGCACGGGCAGCGCGCGGACCGTACGCGGCGGCACACCGTTGAGCGGCCAGGCCAGAACCTCGGCTAACTCGCGCTGCATGACCACCGCGCCGAGGGGGTTGTCCTCAGCCAGGGCCTCCTCGTCGAGTGCGGATGTGAGGAGGACGTCCGCCTCCAAGGCGCGTTCGAGGGCCTGGAGCAGGGTGGGCGAGGTACCCATCCGCATCAGCCGGTGGCGCATGTTGAGCATCTGGCCGACGGTTACGGACGTCAGGGGGCGTCGGCCGCTCTCCCATCCGGCGATCGTGTCCAGGGCCACCTTCAGATGCTCGGCGGCCTCCTCCTGCGTGTAGCCCTGCTGCTCGCGGATCACCCGGAGGACGTACCCGCTGAGCAGGCCGGATCGGGGCCGATGGGCCATACCCGTACCAGCGGTCAGGGTCCGTCGTGTGCTTGGCCGCATGGGAAGTCCAATCCCGGCGGTTTCAGGTAAACCACCCGTACTCACGGTCACTTCAGGGTCACGCTCTGACTTTGTACGGTCGTGGTGTCCCTGAATCGAGCCTATTGGGAGGCCGCGACACATGGGCTCTGTTCCCCACACTCACCACCCGTCGGTGGCACCGTCGACGCCCTCTCACTGGGGGCTGTCCGGTGAGCCATCCCCGATCCACGACCACGGACGAGCCGCGCATCGGCAGAGGGCGGAACGTCGTCCTGCCGCCGAACACTGGCTCCTGCTGTCGGCCGACGACATAGCCACGGCCCGCGCGGAATGGCGTAACTGTGGCGTCGCGCTCCTGCACATCGGCGTTCGGGTCGGTGCCGTCGGCATCAGCGGGACCCTCGTCCACGCAGCCGCGGGGACCGACGACCCCGCCCGCGTCAGCGCCTACCTCGGCCGGGCCCTCCTCGGCGGTCCGGTCTTCTTTCACCGGAGCATCGAGCGGTACTACGTCCTCGTCCAGGGAAGCACCGGCCGACGCCCGGAATTGGAGCGTGCGGGGGACGACGCCGAGTTCACGGGCTCCGCTCACTACCTCGGCGTCCCCGCTCTGGACGTCACCACCCCGGAGGCCGGGCACACGTTCTGGTCCGTGGAGTTCGAGAGCGCTGGTGTCCTCGCCTCCGCTGACGTCCTGCGTCAACTCGTCGACTGCTGCCGTCTCCGCGTCGCGCAGACAATCAGCGCGGGGAGACGGATCGGTGACTGACCAGATCGCAGGACACCGCATCGTGGGGCGAGACCTGGTCCCTGCGGACGACCTGCTGATGATCTCCGAGGTTCTGCCCCGGGAGACGGAGTCCGTGCCGGTCGCCCGTCGGCTTGTTCGTGACGCTCTCTTGCGCTGGCAGCTCCCCGGGCTCGTCGAGGCTGCCGAGCTGGTCATCTCCGAGATGGCCGCCAACACGGTGAACCATGCCCGCGCGGACTGTATGCGCGTGACCGTCTACCGGGTCGGGGACGACCGCGTCAGGGTGGCCGTCATCGACCGGAGCTGCGCCATGCCCGTCCTGGCGGACGCGGGAGACGATACCGAGCACGGGCGGGGCCTGGCACTCGTCGACGCGGTCTCGCAGCAGTGGGGCTACGACCCGTTCCGCTGGGGGAAACGAGTCTGGGCCGACCTGGTGGCCGACGGCGAGGACAGCCCTGAGGGCCACGTCCCCATGTACAACACGCCGTGCGGCAGGCCGCTTACGTCCCGATAGTGCTCGCGCTCGGCGCCGCGATCGTCTGGTCCACCTTCGCCTCGCGGGCCTGACCCGGCGGCCCCTCATCTCCGCTCCGGCCGTGACGTCGCGGTCCCCGACGGAGCGGTCTGAACTCCTGTCCCCTCGCCCCCCGTCCCGGCCGTGCTGCTCCGCCATAACCGGGACGGACCGACCCCTCGGAGATCCCATGCATACCCTGATCGCCGCGCCGTTCCTGGAACAGCACGTACTCGTACGCCCGGGAAGTCGTGGCGGCGTGCTCCTCCCGGAAGACCGGTACGAGGAGCTACGCACCGTCAACCCCGCTGCGCCGACCCCGGCCTGGCTCGTCGCCGCCGTCCGTGAGCAGTGGGACGACCTCGACGTCACGGGCCGCCCGGTCGGTGACTTCCTACTCGTCCGGCAGCCGTCCGACTGGGCCTACGGCAAGGCGAGTTACGAGCTCAACCTCGGTTGTAACTACGACTGCAAGCACTGCTACCTCGGCGTCAAGGTGCAGTCCGGGATGGCCTGGACGGACAAGCGGCGCTGCCTGGACATCATGGCCGAGGCCGGCGTCCTCTTCCTCCAGGTCACCGGCGGTGAGCCGACCATGGACCGGGACTTCATGCGCGCGTACCGGCACGCCTGGGAGCTCGGCATGATGATCACGGTCTCGACGAACGGCTCGATGCTGTGGCGTGAGAACCTGCTCCGCCTCTTCCGGGAGTGCCCGTCGTACCGCGTCACGGTGTCCATGTACGGGGCGACGAAGCGCAGTTACGACGAGCTGACGCGGCGCGAGGGCGCGTGGGATCAGTTCGTGCAGGGTATGAACGCGGCCCGCCACGCCAAGCTCCCGCTGCGGATGAGCATCGTCGTCACCGAGGACAACGGCGCCGAGGAACAGGCGATGGTCGACCTGTGCGAGTCGTGGGGCGTGGAGTACGAGGTCTTCACGAACATGACGCCGACGATCTACGGCGGCGGCGAGGTGCTCACCGCGCAGAGCAAGGAGCACCTGCGGTTGCGAAAGACCTTCACGGGTTGCAACGCAGGACACACCTTCTTCCACATGGACCCCTACGGACTGGTGTCCATCTGCAAGATCGGCCGCGACGACCAGATCAGCCTTCCCCACGAGGGGATTGAGGGCCTTGCCCGGCTGGGGGAGATCGCGGACCGCCTCATGCTTCGAACCGGCGGCTGCTCGGGATGCAGCATCGCCGGTTCCTGCCGCGTGTGCAGGCCCCTGGCCAAGCACTACCAGGAGGCGAAGGCCCCGCTGGCGGCTTACTGCCAGCACGGAGAGAAGAAAGCAGGGTGACGATGACCGCTGTAGCAGTCGAGATCTCGCCGAGGCGTCCGCTCCCGGACGACGGACCCGGGGGTGGCCAGCCATACTTCACGCGGCCGGTTCTGGCGCCGTCCCCGGCGGTGACCTGGGTGACCGGCGTGGCCGACATGGACACCGTCATGGACAGCGCGAAGTGCAGCTGCGCCGCCGGCGACGACAACCCGCACTAGGTCTGACCGGCGAGTAACCCGCAGCCCCGGCGCGACATTGCGCCGGGGCCTGTGGCGTCTCCTCGACATGGGTAGCGTGCGGGGCATGCGCTTTCGCTGGGGCTGGATCGAGCCCGTGATGCCCGTGCCGTACGTTCCGACCCTAGGCCCTGTCCTGCGTGACGATCCCCTCCCCGACCTCTTCGAGGCCGTCGTAGAGACCGCCGGCACCGGCCGCTTTCTGCCGTACGACAAGGACCGCCGCTGGTCCGACGCGAAGGCCGAGCGTGTGCTGGTCGACGCGATCGAGCACGAGGAGCGCCGGACTCTCCTGCCGACGCTCCTGGAGCGCGGGCCGGGCACGGTCAAGGTGCACGTCTACGGGGCGGGGCCGGACGATCTGGCAGCCGGCGCCGACATGGCGCGGAAGCTGGCCGTCGTGCACGGTGCGGGCCGGGCCCGGGTCGTCTCGTTCGTCGGCCCCGACCATCCTGCGCCGTCCGGAAGTACCCGCGTCCAGCTCAAGGACTTCGCCGACGGGCCAGGCATGGAGGCCGATGCGCGGGTATTGGAGTACAAGCAACTCGACGACCCCGAACGGTTCGGCGTCTTCGCCGACCTGATGACGGCTGACGGGTTCGCGTTCCTCTACGAGCAGATGCGGGCCGGGACCGTCGACCCGGTCCTCACCGTCCTCGACGGGGGCTGTGTGGCCGGCGCCATCGGCCCCATGGAGACCATGGCGGACCCGACTGGCCAGGCCCGGCTGCTGCCGCAGTACTTCGGTGTCCTGCCGCACTGCCGGGGCTTCGGGTACGGACGGAGTCTGTGGCGTGCGGCCATGCACTGGGGGTACCACCACGGTGCCGCGTATCAGCTCCTCCAGACCGAGGTTGGAGGAGCCTCCGACGGCCTGTGCGCGAGTGAGGGGCTGACGTCGCTCGGTTTCGTGAACCAGAGGGATGCGTATCTTCCGTGACCGGAACCGGCCATGATCGGTTTCACGGCTCGTCGCCGTGCTCCTCGGGAGCCCGGCGGTGCCCGGCTCCGGGGCACCGCTCCGCTTGAGACAGGACCCGGAGCCGCGACGCGTGGGCCCGGCAGCCAACATTGCCCGGAAGCGGTTCAAGTCCGGCTCTGGGCACTTCCGACGTCTCGGCGATCGCTGCATCCTCCATCGAGGCATGGACCGCCGCGGCGGCCGGCCCCCTCGCCTTCCCGACCGTTGACACCCGGTGAACAGGGGCGCAGACTCACGTCGCAACACAGTGAAGAAAACTTCACTGTGCGAACAGCGAAGGGAAACGCCCGATGCGCACCACCGTCGGCATCGTCGGCGCCGGACCGGCCGGCCTCCTCCTCGCCCGTCTGCTCCACAACGCGGGCGTCGACTCCGTCGTGCTGGAGAGCCGGGACCGGGCCTACGTCGAGCAGCGCCAGCGCGCCGGGATCCTGGAGCAGGGCACGGTGGACGTGCTGCGCGCGGCCGGCGCCGGGGAGCGCATGGACCGCGTGGGGCTGCGCCACGACGGCATGGAGCTGCGGTTCGCCAGGCAGCGTCACCGCGTCGACTTCCCCGCCCTCACCGGCGGCCGGTCGGTGACGGTCTACGCGCAGACCGAGGTGTGCAAGGACCTCATCGCCCTCCAGCTCGAGGACGGCGGCCCGCTGCTGTTCGAGGCGGAGGCGCTGGCCGTCGAGGACGCCGACACCGACCACCCGCGGGTCCGCTTCCGCCACGAGGGCGTCGAGGACGTCCTCGAGTGCGACTACGTCGTCGGCTGCGACGGCTTCTGGGGCGTCGCCCGGCAGGCGATCCCAGCCGCACCGAGGCGGACCTTCGAGCGGACGTACCCCTTCGGCTGGCTCGGCATCCTCGCCGACGTGCCGCCCTCGCACGACGAGCTCGTCTACGCCCGCCACGACCGCGGCTTCGCGCTGCTGTCCATGCGCTCCCCGTCCGTCTCCCGCCTCTACCTCCAGGTGCCCGAGGGCACGGACGCGCAGGCGTGGGCGGACGAGGCGATCTGGGACGAGCTGGAGCGCCGCTTCGAGACCGACGACGACTGGAAACTGGAGCGCGGGGCGATCACCCAGAAGTCGGTCACCCCCATGCGCTCCTACGTGCACGAGCCCATGCGGCACGGCAGACTCTTCCTCGCCGGGGACGCGGCCCACATCGTGCCGCCGACCGGGGCGAAGGGGCTGAACCTCGCCGTCGGGGACGTCGTCACCTTCGCGCGGGCGCTCGCGCACCGGGGAAAGACGGGGTCCGCCGCTCTCCTGGACGCCTACTCCGAGACCTGTCTGCGGCGCGTGTGGCAGGCCGAGCGGTTCTCGTACGACATGACCACCCTCCTGCACCGCGCCCCCGACGCCACCCCCTTCGAGGACCGGCTCCAGCTGGCCCGCCTGGAGCGCATCGCCTCCTCCCGGGCCGCCGAGACCGACCTGGCCGAGGCGTACACCGGCTTCCCGTTCGGGTGATCGGACAGCCGGTCCCGTCAAGGGCGCGTCCGGGCCCGCCCGGTCTCCGCGCGGTACCGGACATGTCGCGGCTTGGTCATGAACACGGCCCTCCTGTGCCGGGAATCACGACGCCACGTAGCGTGTTGGGCAGCAGGAACAGGGAAAGATCCTCCCCAAGCACTAGGGTCAATCCTTTGCCTACCCATTACCCTTGAGCTCAAGGCCGCGCAGTGTGGCCACGGAGGAGTGCAATGAGGAGCAGAAACCCGGTCTTCTCGCGACGGGGGTTCAGCCGCGACAACGGCTACGCGGGCTTCAACGCCGCGCCGCAGGCCGGGGGACCCGCAGTCGGCACGCAGCAGGGCAACCCTTACGCCCAGCAGGCCGGCAACCCGTACGCGCAGAACCCTTACGCCCAGCAGGACCTCTCGCACGGCGCCCCGCCGCAGGCCCCGGCCGCCACCGGCCGGATGACCATGGACGACGTCGTCGCGCGCACCGCGACCACGCTCGGCACCGTGGTCGTCACCGCGGTGCTGTCCTGGGTGCTGCTGCCCGTCGACGAGGCCAACATCGGCAAGTCGTACGGCATCGCCATCGGCGCCGGTCTGGTCGCGATGGTGCTGGCCCTGATCCAGTCGTTCAAGCGCCGCGCGGCCCCCGCGCTGATCCTGTCGTACGCCGCCCTCGAGGGCGTCTTCCTCGGCGTGATCTCCAGCGCGGTCTCCACGTACATCGCGGACGGCGTCGTCGCCCAGGCGGTGATGGGCACCATGGCGGTCTTCGCCGGCGTGCTCGTGGCGTACAAGGCGGGCTGGATCCGCGTCAACCGCCGCTTCTACGGCTTCGTGATGGCCGCCGCGCTCGGCTTCGTCCTGCTGATGGCCGTGAACCTGCTGTTCACCGTCTTCGGCGGCGGCGACGGCCTCGGCTTCCGCAGCGGGCCGCTCGGCATCGTGTTCGGTGTCATCGGCATCCTGCTCGGCGCCTGCTTCCTGGCCCTGGACTTCAAGCAGGTCGAGGACGGCATCGCGTACGGCGCCCCGCGCGAGGAGGCCTGGCTCGCCGCCTTCGGCCTCACGCTGACGCTGGTGTGGATCTACATGGAGTTCCTGCGACTCCTCTCGATCCTCAACAGCGACTGAGCGACCGAGCGCGACTGAGCGACCGGGCGACCGAACCGTCCGGACGGTGACAGTGAGAAGGGCCCCGGGATTCCGATCCCGGGGCCCTTCTCCGTGTCCATAGGGTGGTGTGTCGCGTGCGCGCTAGAGGAGTTTGCGCGCGGCCCTCCTCAGGTCGTACTCGTGGATGATCGCCTTGGCGTGGCCGTACGCGAGGTTGTGCTCGGCGCGCAGCCAGCTGACCTTCTCCTCGAAGCGGAGAGCGGGGCCTTCGTCGACGGTGCGCAGCCAGTCGGCGACTTCACGACCGGTGCAATGGGGGATGCGGGCCAGTATGTTGCGGTGGGTCTCCTCGGAGAGGACATGGGACATCGGCGCCTCCGGTAGCAAAGGGGATGTAAGCCGGTCCTTCAGGTCACCGTGCCTGAGTGTTCGCCCGTTGGCAACAGTGCCGCTGCGACGCGTAGTCTCGCGGCGTGGCTGATACGACGTCCCTGACCCGTGCGGTGGACCACTTCGCCGATCGTCTGCGCGCAGCTTCGCAGAGCCGACTCCAGAGAGGCGCGGCCACGGAGGCGCTGGCGCTGGCCAGGGAGTTGGTGCGGCGCGCGCAGCTCATCGAGGAGCCCGGAGTGCTGCCGCGCGAGATGCCGGACGCCGGGATGTTCGCCGCCGCCGATCAAATCACCGTCGCGGCGCACGACTTGGCCCTCGTACTCACGGACGAGGGCCAGGTTCGGGAAGCTCTGGAGTTGGTGGCGCAGGCGCAGAAGCGGGCGGGCGTGTGAGCCTCACAGGCTCGCTATGACCCGGTCGGCCAGGATGTAGACGTTCTCCGCGCCGCACTGGAACGTCAGGGTGTACGCCCCCGAGATGCCCGACCCGCCCAGCAGGAACGGGGTCTCGCCCGCGGTGAGGGCCGCGGCGAGGCGTTCCGCCGTCTCGCGGTGGCCCGGGGTCATGCACAGGGTGGTGCCGTCGGCGAAGACGTAGACGTCGAGGGTGCCGAGCGGGCCCGGGCGGACGTCGGTCAGCTCGATCCGGGACGCGGCCAGTTCCTCGAGCGTCGCCACCGTGCGCTCGTGGTCGTTCACGATCGGTGACTGGACCGGTACGAAGTCGGGGTGGGACGGGTGACGGCGGCGGGCCGCGGCCAGTTCGGCGGAGTCCCCGGCGAACTCGTCGGCGTCCGCGCCCGGCTCGGACACGGACTCCAGCGGCTCCAGGCCCACGAAGTCGGTCTGGCGGGGCAGGAAGAGCTCACTGTCCGGGAGGCCCAGCAGGGAGGGCGCGTCGGAGGCGTCACGCGCCTCCTGGGCGGCCCAGAACGCGCGCGCCTCGGCGAGCTCCCGCTCCCGCTCCTCGGCGAGCGCCTCGGCCACGGCAGCGCGTATCTCGGCCGCGTCGGCCGTGGTGCGGGCGGCCGGGACGAAGCCGCGCAGTTCGGCGGCGGTCTCCTCGGCGTTCCTGGCGTCCCTGGCGAGTTGGGTGTGCAGGGCGGCGACCTGCCGGCGCAACTGCAAGAGGGTGCGCAGGACGGCGACGCCCACGGCGCCCGTGGCGGCCGTGGTGACCAGCAACGCGATCGGCATGGCGCTCACTGACGTACTCCCGGTTCAAAGTCGACCCCCGACTTCCTACATCAGCTTGAAGGGTGGACTATCCACCTGTCAGTGCGTAACGTCACGAAACGGGCAGGACTTTGGGCCTGAGGTTTGGTGGCGAAGGGCGCTGAGCTGCGTAAATCCCTCCGGGGAGGGAGATAGGTCACATCCTGGGGGAGATTGGATCACAAAACGGCCCGGAGTCCAGGGGCTTTCCGGACTCCGGGCCGATTCGTCACCGCAGGTGCTGAGACGGTTACGCAGGGGCCCTGTCGGGGGCCGGCGCCCGGGTGATCAGCTCAGGCGCTCGATGACCATGGCCATGCCCTGGCCGCCGCCGACGCACATCGTCTCCAGACCGAACTGCTTGTCGTGGAACTGGAGGGAGTTGATGAGCGTGCCGGTGATGCGGGCGCCCGTCATGCCGAAGGGGTGGCCGACGGCGATGGCGCCGCCGTTGACGTTCAGCTTGTCCAGGTCGACGCCGAGCTCGCGGTAGGAGGGGATCACCTGCGCGGCGAACGCCTCGTTGATCTCGACCAGGTCGATGTCGCCGATGGTGAGGCCCGCCCGGCGCAGTGCCTGGTTGCTCGCCTCGACCGGGCCCAGGCCCATGATCTCGGGGGACAGGCCGGAGACGCCGGTCGACACGATGCGGGCGAGCGGGGTGAGGCCGAGCTCGCGGGCCTTGGTGTCGCTCATGACGACGACCGCGGCGGCGCCGTCATTCAGCGGGCAGCAGTTGGCGGCGGTGACCATGCCGTCGGGGCGGAAGACCGGCTTCAGGCCCTGGACGCCCTCCAGCGTGACGCCGGCGCGCGGGCCGTCGTCCTTGCTGACGACCGTGCCGTCGGGGAGCGTCACCGGGGTGATCTCCCGCTCCCAGAAGCCGTTCTTGACGGCTTCCTCGGCGAGGTTCTGCGAGCGGACGCCGAACTCGTCCATGTCCTGGCGGGTGACGCCCTTGAGGCGGGCGAGGTTCTCGGCGGTCTGGCCCATCGCGATGTACGCGTCCGGGACGAGGCCGTCCTCGCGCGGGTCGTGCCAGCTCGTGCCCTCCTGCGCGGCGACGGCCGCGGTGCGGGCCTCGGCCTCGGCGAAGAACGGGTTGCGCGTGTCGGGCAGGCTGTCGGAGTTGCCCTTGGCGAACCGCGAGACCAGCTCGACACCGGCCGAGATGAAGACGTCGCCCTCGCCGGCCTTGATGGCGTGCAGCGCCATCCGGCTGGTCTGGAGGGACGAGGAACAGTAGCGGGTGATCGTGCAGCCGGGGAGGTGGTCCATCCCCATCTGCACCGCCACGATGCGGCCGAGGTTGTTGCCCTGCTCGCCGCCGGGCAGGCCGCAGCCGAGCATCAGGTCGTCGATGTCCCTCGGGTCCAGCTCGGGGACCTTGGCGAGGGCCGCCTGGATGATCGTGGCGGTGAGGTCGTCCGGGCGCAGGTCCTTCAGGGAGCCCTTGAAAGCGCGGCCGATGGGTGAGCGGGCGGTCGAGACGATGACTGCTTCGGGCATCACGGCTCCATTGGCGGGAAGTGCGTACGGTGGTCGGCTCCTTGGGAAGTTACCTGCACGTATGGCCGGGGTCACTGGTGTGGCCGTGTGACGCGCGCCGCAATTTACTAAGCGCTTGCTTGGGCCTCCGGCGGTTGGCCGGGGTGCGCGGGCGGGGCAGCGCGCAGGGGCCCGGGGGCCGCCGCCCCGGACCCCTGCTTCGGCCCTGGACGGGCCCCGTCCTCACACGCCGGAAGGGCTGATGGGGGACGTCGGTTCCGTTTCCGGCACCCGCCGCCTGCGGCGGCGCTTGAGAAGGGCCCAGGGGCCTCGGGGGCCCGTCGGCATCGCTGCCGTGACCTCCGTGCCGGCCTCCGAGGCCGCTTCCGCCGCTGCTCGGGCCACCGGCAGGAAACCCTCGCGGCGGGAGACGTCCGGGCGGTCCTCCTCCGCCGGCCACAGGCCTAGGGCCGCGCAGACCGTGGGGAGGAGTGCCATCGCCGCCGTCGCGTACCCCTCCGCCGAGGGGTGGTAGTGGTCGGGGCCGAACAGCTCGCCCGGGTTGGCCTCGAACTCGGGGCCCAGCAGGTCGCCCAGGGAGACCGTGCGGCCGCCTTGCTCGACGGCGCCGATCGTCTGGGCGGCCGCGAGCTGGCGTGAGGCCCGGCGGGCCAGCCAGCGCAGCGGCTGCTGGACCGGCTCGATCGTGCCCAGGTCGGGGCAGGTGCCGACGACGACCTCGGTGCCGGCCGTGCGCAGCCGCCGTACCGCCGAGGACAGGTGGCGGACCGAGCGGGTGGCCGGCATCCGGTGGGTCACGTCGTTCGCGCCGATCATGATCACGCAGACGTCGGGCACCTGATCGGAGTCGCCGAGCACCAGCGCGACCTGGCGGTCGAGATCGTCGGACTGGGCGCCCGGGAGCGCCACGTTGCGCAGTTGCACGGGGCGTTCTGCGACCGCCGCCAGGCCCGCGGCCAGCAGTGCGCCCGGGGTCTGCCCGGAGCGGTGGACGCCCTGGCCGGCCGCCGTGGAGTCGCCCAGCATCGTCAGGCGCAGGGGTTCCTTGCCGGGTCCGGGCGCGTCGTAGGCGAGGCCGTAGCGGCCCTCCGCCTGGGGGACGTGCGGATGCGTCCCGTTGTTCACCTGGCGCCGCGCCAGATGCATCTCCGCCAGCACCAGCCCGACCGCCGCCGCCCCGGCCAGTCCGATGCCGCCGCCGCCATAGGCCGCGCCGGCCGCGATGCGCCGGGCCACTCTCGCCCTCGACATGCTCGTCATGCCTCGACGCCACCTCCTCGTGTCCGTACACCCTCTCCTTGCCCCGTACGGACCGTGGCCCAATCTCCACCAGGAGTGAACCTGCCGCCCGGCCCCCGCCCGGGCCGTACCCTGGCGTAACCACTACGACCACTGTTTTTGCAAGCAACCGGAGACAACGGTGCAATTCCACGACTCGATGATCAGCCTCGTCGGCAACACCCCGCTGGTGAAGCTCAACAGCGTGACCAAGGGCATCCAGGCGACCGTCCTGGCCAAGGTGGAGTACTTCAACCCGGGCGGTTCCGTGAAGGACCGCATCGCCCTGCGCATGATCGAGGCGGCGGAGAAGAGCGGGGAGCTCCTGCCCGGCGGCACGATCGTCGAGCCGACCAGCGGAAACACCGGGGTCGGGCTGGCCATCGTGGCGCAGCAGAAGGGGTACAAGTGCATCTTCGTGTGCCCCGACAAGGTGAGCACCGACAAGATCAACGTGCTGCGGGCGTACGGCGCCGAGGTCGTCGTGTGCCCCACCGCCGTGGACCCCGAGCACCCGGACTCCTACTACAACGTCTCCGACCGGCTGGTGCGGGAGACGCCGGGCGCGTGGAAGCCGGACCAGTACTCCAACGCGAACAACCCGCTCTCCCACTACCACTCCACCGGCCCTGAGCTGTGGGAGCAGACGGAGGGGCGGATCACCCACTTCGTCGCCGGCGTCGGCACCGGTGGCACCATCTCCGGGACCGGGCGCTACCTGAAGGACGCCAGCGAGGGCCGGGTCCAGGTCGTCGGCGCCGACCCCGAGGGGTCCGTGTACTCCGGCGGGTCCGGGCGGCCCTACCTCGTCGAGGGCGTCGGCGAGGACTTCTGGCCGACCGCCTACGACCGGACCGTCGCCGACGAGATCGTCGCGGTGTCCGACAAGGACTCCTTCCAGATGACCCGGCGGCTCGCGAAGGAGGAGGGGCTGCTGGTCGGCGGCTCCTGCGGGATGGCCGTGGTGGCCGCCCTGCGCGTCGCCGAGCGGCTCGGGCCGGACGACGTCGTGGTCGTCCTGCTGCCCGACAGCGGTCGCGGGTACCTCTCGAAGATCTTCAACGACGAGTGGATGGCCGACTACGGCTTCCTCGAGGACGAGGGCCCCAGCGCCCGTGTCGCGGACGTCCTCAACGACAAGGTGCACGGCGCCATCCCCTCCCTCGTCCACATGCACCCGGACGAGACCGTCGGCGAGGCCATCGAGGTGCTGCGCGAGTACGGCGTCTCCCAGATGCCGATCGTGAAGCCCGGCGCCGGTCACCCGGACGTCATGGCCGCCGAGGTCGTCGGGTCGGTCGTGGAACGGGAGCTGCTGGACGCGCTGTTCACCCAGCGGGCCTCCCTCGACGACCCGCTGGAGAAGCACATGTCCGCCCCGCTGCCGCAGGTCGGCTCCGGTGAGCCGGTCGGCGACCTGATGTCCGTGCTCGGCACCGCGGACGCGGCGATGGTCCTCGTCGAGGGCAAGCCCACCGGGGTCGTCAGCCGCCAGGACCTGCTGGCCTTCCTGGCCAAGGGCGGGAAGTGACTTCCGGGGGGCAGGGGCCGAAACCTCCGGGAAACCTCCGGTGAACGGTCCCTTTGGGCGCTGAACTTCCGTTTGCCTACCGAAGTGGTGGACTTCGCGGAAGTGGTACGAGGGCGTCACGTCCACGCAGCACCCGGTTAACACGCGTCGGGCATATTCATGGGTGTCGGCAGGGCGGGAGCGGCTCCCCGCCCCACCGGCACCCAAACGGCGTCACGGACCTCCGGAGCGGCTCCCGGACCTCCACCGACGCCATGGACGCGCAAGCCCGGCCTGACCCGGCCCGCGTCCCTCGCGGGGACCGCCGTCGTCCCGCCCCCCGGCAACGGGGGTGCGGCGGTCCCCGCGCAAGCTTCCGCCCTTGAGGCCTGTCCACCGGACAGGCCTCAAGGCGTTGTCCGTACCGCCGTCGCTTTCCAGCTGCCCAGGAACCGCAGCCGCTCCTCCGTCTCGGAGCCCGCTTGCGGGGTGTAGACCAGCAGCGACCGGTCCGGGTCCGCCGAGACCGCCGGCGTCTCGTACGGGAAGGTCAGCAGGCCCGCGACCGGGTGCCGACGTCGTCGCCTACGCGACCAGCCGCCCCCGGCACGTCAACCTGCGGCAGATCATGGTGCTGCCGACCCGGCAGGCGTGAACCCCGGCCCCGGCCCGGGTCACTCCTCCCAGTCGCCGTCCTTCGAGGAGCGGCGACGGGTGCCGAAGAGACCGGGGTGGGAGCGGGCGGCCTGGACCACGTTGACGCCGACGATGCCCACCCAGGAGACGATCAGGCCGGGCAGGTGCGCGGTGCCCGCGCCGATCGCGGACAGCGGGATCGCCAGCACCAGCGAGACGATGCCGAAGCCGAAGCGTTCACCCCACGAGTCCGTCGCCCTGGGCGAGCGGGTGTCCCGGGCCGCCACCATCTGCTGCTCCGCGAACTGCCGCCGCACCCGGCGCTCCACCGCGCCGTCGATGCGCTGGTCGACCTTCTCCAGGAACGAGTCCACCAGCGCGGACTCGTACTCCTCGCCCAGCTCCCTGCGGGTCTGAAGGGTGGCGTCGAGGTCCTTCTTGAGGTCCGTGTCCCGCGCTTCCATGGTGGTCTCCCATCCCGTCATGCGACCAGGCTAGGGAGCGGGGACGCCCGCCGCACTGGGGATAGCCCCCCTGTCCGCGGTGGGGCGGGCCTGCTTCGTCAGCCCGTGCTGCTTCGCGTACGCGTTCTCCCGGACTGCCGTCCGTGCCGTTGGGGAAGCGCTTGTGGACCGCGTCGGACGGGATCACGAGTTGTCCCTTGCCCGGTTGTATATCGTCATGCAGAGTTCTCGGTAGGTGAATAGCTCGTGCACGGTTCGGTGGTGATCCGAGGTGACGGATGACCGGCAGGCGAGATCGAGTATCCGGATCGATGGGAGTTCGTGGCCTTATGCCGTCTCGGATGGTGGAGGCCCCTTCCGGGGTCGGCTCCGGTCTCGTCGTCCTCGACGGGATCGCTCTCGGCGTCGCGGACGTCGCGCGCCTCGCCGACCGGGCCGCCCGCCCGGTTCCCGGCACCGAGGCGACGAAGCGGATGACCGAGTCCTGGGACGCCGCCCGACGGATCGCCGCCACCGGTCGCGTCTACGGCCGCTCCACCGGGGTCGGCGCCAACCGGAACGAGGACGTGCCCACCGAGGCGGCCGCCGAGCACGGTCTGCGCCTGCTGCGCAGCCACGCCGGCGCCATCGGCGAGGAGCTGCCCGCCCGACAGGTCCGGGCCATGCTCGCCGTCCGCGCCAACCAACTGCTCGCCGGCGGCGCCGGCCTCAGGCCCGGCGTCGTCACGGCGCTGTGCGAGGCGCTGGAGAGCGGGGCGTATCCGGTCGTCAACGAGTTCGGCTCGGTGGGGACCGGGGACCTGGCGGCGCTGGCACAGGTCGGGCTCGCGCTGGTGGGGGAGCACCCGTGGCGCGGCACCGGAGCCCCCGAACCGCAGCAGCTCGACAACAACGACGCCCTCGCGCTCATCAGCAGCAACGCCCTCACCCTCGGCCAGTCCGCCCTCGCCCTGCACGAACTGCGCGGACTCCTGGAGGCCACCCAGGTCGTCGCCGCGCTCTCCCTGCTCGCCGTCGACGGCTCGCACGAGGCGTACGCCGCCCCCGTGCACGCCGCCCGCCCGCACCGCGGCTCCGTCGAGGTCGCCCGCCGGATGCGGGAGCTGATCGGCGCGCAGGACCGGCCCACGCCACCCCTCGGCAGGATCCAGGACCCCTACGGCTTCCGCTGCCTGCCCCAGATCCACGGCCCCGCGCACGACGCCGCCGACGCCCTGGAGGAAGTGGTCGGCATCGAGATCAACGCGGCCGCCGAGAACCCGCTCATCTCCCCCGAGGACATGGCCGCCTACCACCACGGCGGCTTCTACCAGGCCCAACTCGCCCTCGCCCTGGACCACTTCAGGCTGGCGCTGACCCAGGTGGCCCGGCTGTCCACCTCCCGCCTGTCGACCCTGAACGAACCGGCCTACACCCGGCTGCGCCCCTTCCTCGCCGACCCCGAACCCGCCTCCTCCGGCGTGATGATCCTGGAGTACGCCGCCGCTGCCGCCCTCGGTGACCTGCGGGCCTTCTCGGCCCCCGCCTCCCTCGGCCACGCTGTACTCTCCCGAGGCGTCGAGGAACAGGCCAGTTTCGCCTCGCTCGCCGCCCGGCAGACACTGCGCGCCTGTGCCGCGTACCGTCTCGTCGTCGGCTGCGAACTCGTCGCCGCCGTACGGGCGCTGCGCCAGCGCGAGCTGCGGCCCGAGCCGGGGCTCGTGGCGGGCCGGGCGCTGGAGATGGCCGAAGCGGTGCTCGACGCGGAACAGGCCGACCGGCCGCTCACGGACGACGTGCGGGCGGCGGCGGGGCTGCTGGACCGGTTCACGGAGATCTGGAGGGGGAGCGGGGCATGAGCGCGAAGACGGAGACCGGTGAGGGAGTGCCGGATCCCGGGGTGTCGGGTCCCGGAGGATCGGGTCCGCAGGCGCCGGGTCCGGGGGGCTCGGGGCCAGGGGCGCCGGGTGCCGGTGTGCCGGACAGTCCCGCCGCTCGGCTGCAGGCGCTCTTCGAGGGGCACCGGCTGACGCCTACCCAGCGGCGCATCGCGCACAGCATGGTGCGGCGCGCCGCCGACGTGCCGTTCCTGTCCAGCGTGGAGCTGGCCGAACTCGCGGGTGTCAGCCAGCCGTCGGTGACCCGCTTCGCGGTCGCGCTCGGCTTCGACGGCTACCCCGCCCTGCGCAAGCACCTGCGCGAGGTCACCCCCGCCGAACAGACGGCCGGGCCGGCCTCGTACAACGAGTACCAGCAGGCCGTCGAGGCCGAGATCGAGAACCTGAGGCACCTCGCCGAACTGCTCGCCGATCCCCGGCCGGTGCAGCGGGCGGGCCGGCTGCTGGCGGCCTCCCGCCCGCTCCCCGTGCTCGGACTGCGTGCCGCCGCCTCCCAGGCGTACGGGTTCGCCTACTTCGCCGCCAAGGTCCATCCGGACGTACGGCTGCTGAACGAGGGCGGCACGATGATCCACGACCGGATCGACGCGGCCGTCCGGGCGGGCGCCTCGGCCCTGCTCTGCTTCGCGCTGCCCCGGCATCCGCGCGAGGTCGTCGACACCCTCGCCTACGCCCGGAAGGCGGGGCTGAGCGTGGTGACGGTCGCCGACTCCGCGTTCGCGCCCGTCGCCAAGGTCTCCGACCTGCTGCTGCCGGCCGCCGTCGGCACCGGTCTCGCCTTCGACACGGCGTGCGCGCCGATGCTGCTCGGCCGGGTGCTGCTGGAGGCGATGTGCGACGACCTGCCCGACGCGCAGGCCCGGCTGGAGGAGTTCGACGCGCGGGCGGCGGCGCGGGGGCTCTTCGTGGAGTAGAACCCGCCCCTGTCTCTCCACCGTGTTCTCCGTCGTTTCCGCCGCGTTCTCTCAGACTCGTCTCACGTTCGCTCACTAGTCTGAGCGGTCACGAGACTGAGCCGGAGAGACCAGGAGGCGGACGTGGCGCGCGGAGGGCAGGGGCTGGCTCGGGTGGCCGTCGTCGTACGGGCCGGAGCCGCGCCGTTGTGGTGGTGCGGAGTGTTCGCGGCCGGGGTCGGGGTCCTGGTGCCCGGCCTCACCGGACGACGGATCGGGGTGCTGGCCGGGGCCGCGCTCTTCGTCATCGCCGTCGCCGTGGCGGCGTGGCGCGGCCGCAGGCGGCTCACCGGCCTCGGCCGCTGCGCCGCCCGGGCCGGCAAGCAGGACGTGCTCCAGGACCGGGCGGTGACCGTCCGCACCTGGCGGCGCGGTCACCGCTGGTGGCTGCTGCTCGCCTTCGTGGCCGCGCTCGGCAGTTCCTTCGTGGTGCCCGCGGCCGCCGGCCTGCTGCTCGCCGGCTGGGGGACGGGGCTGCGGCTGAAGGCCGCCTGGCTCGGGCGGCGCGAGCGGGCCGACGACGCGCTGCTGTGGGTGCGCGTCGACTGGCTGGACCGGCGCGGCGGACGCCCCGCGGGCAAGGCCGTCAAGGCGTACCGCAGCACCGGCATCGCGGCGGGCGACGCGGCCCCGGGCGGGTCACGCCGCCGCACCGCGGCGCTGGTCTAGCCACGGTCCGGCCGGACCGGCTATACCTCGAGGTCCTCCTCGATCCTCTTCAACTGGTGGCGGGCCATCGCCAGGTTGGCCCGCTTGGCGTCCAGGACCAGGTACATGAAGAGCCCGTTGCCGCCGCGGCCGCTGATCAGCCGGATCAGGTGGTACTGGTCGTTCAGCGTGATCAGGATGTCCTCGATCTGGCCCTTGAGCCCGAGGTGCTCCATGGTGCGCATCTTGGCGCGCACCACGTCGGTGTTGCCGGCGGCGGCGACGTTCAGGTCGAACGTCTTGCTGCCGCCCATGGTGCCCAGCGCCATGCCGCTGGTGTAGTCGACGAGCGCCACTCCGGTCGCGCCCTCGATGGAGGCGAGACACTCTTTCAGTGTGGTTTCGGTGTTGGCCATGACAGTGCTCCTCGGTTCCTTCTCAACTTTCCGTGGTGGTGCGCGCGTTGGTGGTCGCCGATCCGCGCGCCGATCTGGTCCGTACGATGGGTGGCTTGGCGGGCGTCCGTACGGGCGCCTTCGGGGGAGTCTTCGCCGGCGCCCTGGCCGGTTCCGGGGCGGCGGCCTGCGCCTCCCGCGCCTTCGCCTCCCACGCGTCGACGAGCTCCCCGATGCGGGCCCCGGCCCGGCGGCCCTCCAGATGCAGCCGGCCGACGTTGACGCGGTCCTGCGCGAGCAGGGTCAGCACGGCGCTCTCACCGGCCGCATAGGTCGCGACGTAGCCGTAGACCCCGCGCACGAGCAGCTCGCGGAAGTCGCCCTGGCCGGTCGTGTCCGCCATCCGCACCGCGACGCCGAGGGCGGCGGCGGTCAGCGCGGCCACCACCTCCGGCTCCACACCGGGCGTGTCGTGGGCGAGGACGAGACCGTCCACGCCGGCCGTCAGGGCACCGGTCAACTGGGGCACCCGGGCCCGCAGTCGCCGGAGTTCGTCGAGTATTTCCGGCTCGGACACCATCAGCTCGCTCCTCTCGGCGCGCGGTCGCTGCCGTTCAAAGGGCCTCCAGCGCATCCCTGAGCCTTTTCAGCAGAGTGATGTCGGGGTCGTTGACACGGGGCAGGGTGATGCCCGGTGGCGGGTCGGGGTCGGGGGCGACGGGACCTGCGGCGGGAGTCGCGGCCGCCGGCCTGGATCGGAGCGGGGGCGCGGCCGGCTGCGGGCGGTGCGGCCGGGGCGGCGGGAAGAGCGCGGTCAGCAGGCCGGCCGCCGCCAGCCGCCGGACGTCCACCAGGGTGTGGAAGGCCTGCCGGCCCAGCTCCCGGGCTATGTCCGACGCGGTGCGCACACCGTCCACCGAGGCCAGCACCGCGCTCTGCCGGGCGGTCGGCGCGGGCGCCGCGACGGTCTCGGCCCGGCGCAGCGGCGCCCCGTCGGTCAACGGGTCCGGCCACAGCCGGTGCAGCAGCTCGCGGCGGCGCAGCGTCTCGCGCTCGACCGCCTCGACCGGGACCGGCCGGAGCGTGCCCAGCCGGTGCCCGGCGCCGTACCGGAAGTGGCCCGGGGTGCTGCTGGGGGTGAGTGCGAAGTACGCCGCGTCGTACACCGCCTCCAGGTGGCACAGTTCCAGCGCGCCGCGCGGGACACGGCCGGCGTCGAGCAGCAGCCGGGCGACGCCGTACTCCTCGTCGGCCCGGTCCACCGCGTCCTGCCAGACGTCGGGGGCCAGGGTGCCGTGGGCCAGGAGGAGCACGTCGAGGCCCGGGGCGAGGGGGCTCTCGGCGTGCACCACACGGCCCTCGGCGAGGTAGAGCGAGCCGCGCTCGCGCTCCAGGACACCGGTCGCCCGTTCCGCCGCGAGCCGGGTCAGCATCGGCGACAGCCCGCTGCCGCGCTCCCGGGCCGCGGTCTTCTCCCGCACGGGCAGCCGGGGCGGCGGGGTCGTCCCCTGCGGGGGCGTTCTCACCGCGGTCACCCCAGCACCAGCCGTCCGGCCATCTCGCCCAGCCGGATCCGGGCCAGCGCGAGGTTGCCGTCCGGCCGGGCCAGCCACACGTGCAGGAACACGCTGCTGTCGAAGGACGTCGGTACGAAGCGGAGCACGTGGTAGCTGTCCCGGTTGCTGATGATCAGGTCCTCGACCGGAGGATCGGCGGCCCCGCCGCCGCCCCCTTGGCCGTCCTGGCTGTCGTAGCCGTCGGGCGCGAACGCCCGCTGCTCCGCGGTGAGCCGGGCCACCTCGGCGGCCTCGGCCGCCGCCGCCTCGTGGTCGCCGCCGGGGAACTCCCCGACCGAGCCCAGGGCCAGCCCGCTCGTCCAGTCGACCAGCGCGGCGCCCCGGGCACCGGGCAGCCGCATGGCCTCCAGTAGACACTCGTCGATTCCGGGCACCGTTGGGCTCCCCTCCCGCCTTCGGTTCGGCTGAGTGATGAAGAAGCTACGCAACGTAGGCGAGGAGGGGTGAGTCTTCTGGCATTTTCCAGCGGAACATGCGGCGGGGCGGCTAACGTGGGTCGACTGACCCCGTTTCGGGCCGAATCGGCGCCCCATGCGCCCCTTCTCCACCGTTCAACACCGGCCCACCGGCGCGCGTCAACGGAGCGCGCTTCCGTGCGGGGTGGTGAACGCGAAGGCGCGCGCCCCCTCATTCCTGTCCTCATGGCTTTCGCCGCGCCGGGGCGCGCTGCGGCCCCGATGTATTGACTAGTCCTATTCATCGAGTCAGGATGTGAATAACAACAGCAACACCCGCCGGGATCACCCATCCGCAAGGAGGCAGACCATGTCAGGACCCCGCCCCGTACGAGCGCCACGCGGTACGGAACTGAGCGCCCTGGGATGGCAGCAGGAAGCCGCCCTGCGGATGCTCCAGAACAACCTCGACCCCGAGGTCGCCGAACACCCCGACAAGCTCGTCGTCTACGGCGGCACGGGCAAGGCGGCCCGCGACTGGCGCTCCTTCGACGCGATGGTCCGCACGCTCAGGACCCTCAAGCAGGACGAGACCATGCTCGTGCAGTCCGGCCGCCCGGTCGGCGTCATGCAGACCCACGAGTGGGCCCCGCGCGTCCTCATCGCCAACTCCAACCTCGTCGGCGACTGGGCCAACTGGGAGGAGTTCCGCCGGCTGGAGCAGCTGGGCCTGACCATGTACGGCCAGATGACCGCCGGTTCCTGGATCTACATCGGCACCCAGGGCATCCTCCAGGGCACCTACGAGACCTTCGCCGCCGTCGCCGCGAAGAAGTTCGCCGGCACCCTCGCCGGCACGATCACCCTCACCGCCGGCCTCGGCGGCATGGGCGGCGCCCAGCCCCTCGCCGTGACGATGAACGACGGCGTGGCCATCTGCATCGACTGCGACCCGCGCGCCATCGAGCGCCGCATCGAGCACCGCTACCTGGACGTCAGGGCCGACAGCCTGGACCACGCGCTCCAGCTGGCCGTCGAGGCCCGCGACCAGCGCAAGCCGCTCTCCATCGGCGTCCTCGGCAACGCCGCCGAGCTCCTCCCGCAGCTGCTCGCCATGGGCGCCCCCATCGACATCGTCACCGACCAGACCTCCGCCCACGACCCGCTCGCCTACCTGCCGACCGGGATCGCCTTCGAGGACATGGCCGACGCCGCCGAGAAGGACCCGGCCGGCTTCACCACCCGGGCCCGCGAGTCGATGGCGAAGCACGTCGAGGCGATGGTCGGCTTCCTGGACGCCGGCGCCGAGGTCTTCGACTACGGCAACTCCATCCGCGGCGAGGCCCAACTCGCCGGGTACGAGCGGGCGTTCGCCTTCCCCGGCTTCGTCCCCGCCTATATCCGCCCGCTGTTCTGCGAGGGCAAGGGCCCCTTCCGCTGGGCGGCGCTCTCCGGCGACCCGGCCGACATCGCCAAGACCGACAGGGCGATGCTCGAACTCTTCCCGGAGAACGAGTCCCTGGCCCGCTGGATCAAGCTGGCCGGTGAGCGCGTCCACTTCCAGGGCCTGCCCGCCCGTATCTGCTGGCTCGGCTACGGCGAGCGCGACAAGGCCGGCGAGCGCTTCAACGACATGGTGGCCTCGGGCGAGCTGGCGGCCCCGCTGGCCATCGGCCGCGACCACCTCGACTGCGGTTCCGTCGCCTCCCCGTACCGCGAGACCGAGGCCATGCTCGACGGCTCCGACGCGATCGCCGACTGGCCCCTGCTGAACGCCATGGTCAACGTGGCCTCGGGCGCGTCCTGGGTCTCCATCCACCACGGCGGCGGCGTCGGCATGGGCCGCTCCATCCACGCCGGCCAGGTGTCCGTGGCCGACGGCACCAAGCTGGCCGGCGAGAAGATCCGCCGCGTCCTCACCAACGACCCCGGCATGGGCGTCATCCGGCACGTGGACGCCGGGTACGACATCGCGGAGTCGGTCGCGGACGAGCGGGGCGTGCGGGTGCCCATGCGTGAAGGTGACGACGCGTGACCCTTCCGGGAGACGAGCGGGGCGGCAACGGTCCGGCGGGGGCCGAGCTCTCGCCGCCGACCGCGGGTTCGGCTGCGCCCACCGGTTCCGCCCTGCGGAACGACCGCTCACAGCCGGTGGCGGCCCGTGCCTCCTTCCAGGAAATGTGGCGTGAGCTGGCGCCCATCGGCCGGCACTCCGAATCCCGCGGCTACCGCCGCTACGCCTGGACCGCCGCCGACACCGACTGCCGGGCCTGGTTCAGGGACCAGGCCGAGACACGCGGCCTGACGTACGAGGCCGACCGCAACGGCAACCAGTGGGCGTGGCTCGGGGACCCGACGGCCGGCGACGCCGTCGTCACCGGGTCGCATCTCGACTCGGTGCCGGACGGCGGCGCCTTCGACGGGCCCCTGGGCGTGGTGTCCTCCTTCGCCGCCCTCGACGAACTCCGCGCGCGGGACGTCACGTTCACCAAGCCGCTCGCCCTCGTCAACTTCGGTGACGAGGAGGGCGCCCGCTTCGGGCTCGCCTGCGTCGGCTCCCGGCTCACCGCGGGCCGGCTCACCGTGGAGCAGGCCCGCCGGCTCACCGACGGCGACGGGATCAGCCTCCCGCAGGCCATGGAGGCCGCCGGCCACGACCCCGACGCCATCGGCGCGGACCCGGAGCGGCTCGCCCGTATCGGCGCCTTCGTGGAGCTGCACGTGGAGCAGGGGCGCGCCCTCGACCTGAGCGGGGACCGGGTCGGCCTGGCCAGCGCCATCTGGCCGCACGGACGCTGGCGGTTCGACTTCCGGGGCGAGGCCAACCACGCCGGCACCACCCGCCTCGTGGACCGGCGCGACCCGATGCTGCCGTACGCCGAAACGGTCCTCGCCGCCCGCCGCGAGGCCGAACTCGCGGGCGCCGTCGCCACGTTCGGCAAGATCTCCGTCGAGCCGAACGGCGTCAACGCCATCCCCTCCCTGGTGCGCGGCTGGCTCGACTCCCGCGCCGCCGACCAGGCCACCCTCGACACCGTGGTCGGCGGTGTGGAGAAGGCCGCCCGCGAGTACGCCGAGGGCCACGGCATCGACCTGGACGTCGTCCGTGAGTCGTTCACACCCGTCGTCGAGTTCGACCACGCCCTGCGCGACGAACTCGCCCGCATCCTCGGCGGCGACACGGACCTCAAGGTCCCCGTCCTGGGCACCGGCGCCGGACACGACGCCGGAATCCTCTCCGGGACCATCCCGACCGCCATGCTGTTCGTGCGCAACCCCACGGGCGTCTCGCACTCCCCGGCCGAGTTCGCCGCCGAGGACGACTGCGTGGCCGGGGTGCACGCCCTCGCCGACGTACTGGAAGGACTGGCCTGCCGGTGACCCCCACGCAGCGGACACGGACGTACTGGCTGGAGCACGCCTGGCTCGACACGAACGTCGAGCCGGGCGTCGCCCTCACGGTGTCGACCAGCGGCTCCGCCGCGGGTCCGGGCGGCCGGATCACCGCCGTCCGGACGGGCGTCGACACCCCGCCGCCCGGTGCCGAGATCCTGCGCGGCCTCACCCTCCCCGGCCTGGCGAACGCCCACAGCCACGCCTTCCACCGTGCGCTTCGCGGCACCGTCCAGGTCGGCTCCGGCACCTTCTGGACCTGGCGCGAGGTCATGTACTCGGTCGCCGACCGGCTCACCCCCGAGACCTATCACCAGCTGGCCCGCGCCGTGTACGCCGAGATGGCGCTGGCCGGCATCACGGCCGTCGGCGAGTTCCACTACCTGCACCACGCCCCCGGCGGCACTCCCTACGCCGACCCCAACGCCATGGGCGAGGCCCTGATCGAGGCCGCCGCCGAAGCCGGTGTCCGGATCACCCTCCTCGACACCGCCTACCTGTCCGCCGGCTTCGGACAGCCCCCCAACGCCCATCAGCTCCGCTTCTCCGACGGCGACGCGGACGCCTGGGCCGAACGCTGTTCACTTCTCAAGGAACGGGATCACGCGAGGATCGGGGCGGCGATCCACTCCGTACGGGCCGTGCCCGCCGGGCAACTGGCGACCGTGGCGCGCTGGGCCGAGGAGCGCCGGGCGCCGCTGCACGTGCACCTGTCCGAGCAGACCGCGGAGAACGACGCCTGCCGCGCGGCCCACGGCCGCACGCCCACCCAGCTCCTCGCCGAGCACGGGGTCCTCGGGCCGCGCACCACCGGCGTCCACAACACCCATCTCACCGACGAGGACATCGCCCTCCTCGGCCGCTCCTCCACCGGCACCTGCATGTGCCCGACGACCGAACGGGACCTCGCCGACGGCATCGGCCCGGCCGTCGCCCTCCAGGCCGCGGGCTCACCGCTCTCCCTCGGCTCCGACAGCCACGCCGTCATCGACCTGCTCGAAGAGGCCCGCGCGATGGAGCTGAACGAGCGGCTGCGCACCCGCACCAGGGGTCACTGGACGGCCGCAGCCCTGCTGCGCGCCGCCTCCGCCGACGGCCACGCGGCTCTCGGCAACCCGGACGCGGGCACCCTGGAGACCGGCGCGGCCGCCGACTTCACGACGATCGCGCTCGACTCGGTCAGGACGGCGGGCCCGGTGCCCAGGCTCGGCGCCGAGACGGCCGTATTCGCGGCGACCGCGGCGGACGTACGGCACACGGTCGTCGCCGGGCGTCACGTCGTACGCGACGGGGCGCACACGCTCGTACCGGATGTGCCGCAGGCCCTCGCGCGGGCCGTGGCAGCCCTGCACGCCTAGCGACCACCACCGGCTCCCGCCCCCACGAGGACACGACGATGAGCAGCAGCACCGGCACGACCGGCACGACCACCGTCATCACGAACATCGCCACGCTCGTCACCAACGATCCCTCCCTCGGATGGGGGTCCCCCCGCTCGAGCAAATTCGAGAGTGGGGCAAACTCCCGGCTCGGGCTGGTCCGGGACGCGGCCGTCGTCATCGAGGGCGACCGCGTCGTGTGGACCGGTGAATCAAGCAAAGCACCCGCCACTGACAACCGGGTCGACGCCGGCGGCCGGGCGGTCCTCCCGGGCTTCGTCGACTCCCACTCCCACCTGGTCTTCGCGGGCGACCGCACCGAGGAGTTCAACGCCCGGATGTCGGGCCGCGGTTACACGGCGGGCGGCATCCGCACGACGGTGGCGGCCACCCGGGCGGCCACCGACGGGGAACTGGAGGCGAACCTCACCCGTTTCCTCTCCGAGGCCCTCCGCCAGGGCACCACGACCTTCGAGACCAAGTCGGGCTACGGCCTGACGGTCGCCGACGAGGCCCGCGCCCTGCGCCTCGCCGCCGCCCACACCGACGAGGTCACCTACCTCGGCGCGCACATCGTCTCCCCCGACTACGCCGACGACCCGGCCGGTTACGTCGCCCTGGTCACCGGCGAGATGCTCGACGCCTGCGCCCCGCACGCCCGCTGGATCGACGTCTTCTGCGAGAAGGGCGCCTTCGACGGCGACCAGGCCCGCGCGATCCTCACCGCCGGCAAGGCGAAGGGGCTGCACCCGCGCATCCACGCCAACCAGCTCTCCTACGGGCCCGGCGTCCAGCTGGCGGTCGAACTGGACGCGGCCAGCGCCGACCACTGCACCCACCTCACGGACGCGGACGTGGACGCTCTCGCGAGCGGCGCCACGGTGGCCACGCTGCTGCCAGGCGCGGAGTTCTCCACCCGGGCCGAGTGGCCGAACGCCCGCCGGCTGCTGGACGCGGGTGTCACCGTCGCCCTCTCCACGGACTGCAACCCCGGCTCGTCGTTCACCTCGTCCGTGCCGTTCTGCATCGCGCTCGCGGTGCGGGACATGCGGATGACACCGGACGAGGCGGTGTGGTCGGCGACGGCGGGCGGCGCCGCGGCCCTGCGCCGCACGGACGTGGGACGCGTGACCCCCGGGGCCTTTGCCGACCTGACCCTTCTGGACGCCCCGAGCCACGTCCACCTGGCCTACCGGCCCGGCGTGCCGCTCGTCTCGGGGGTGTGGCGGCGCGGCGTGCGGGTCGTCTGATCCGGAGCCGCCTTCGGTCCCCGGTCCGCCACCGACCGGCCCCATCCGGTGCCGAGGAGCACGAGCACCGCGCCCACGAAACCGAGCCACCCCGGCCGGTCCCCGGCCAGTGCGATGCCCACGGCCGCCGCCCACACCGGCTCGGTGCCCAGCAGCAGGCTGACCCGGGACGGCGACGTACGGCGGACCGCCCACATCTGGACGAAGAACGCGAACAGCGTGCAGAACACGGAGAGGTAGACCAGCCCGAGCCAGTCGCCGCCGTCGAAGTCCGCCGCGGCCGCCCACGGCGAGGCGCCCGCCCCCGGAAGCGCCACCAGCACCGCGAACACGGCCACCGCGGAGCCCAGTTGGACCGTCGTCAGCGACAGCGCGTCGGCGCCGCGCACCGAGTCCATGCGCGCCATGGCCAGCACGTGCACGGTACGGGCGACGGCGGCCCCCAGCATCAGCAGATCGCCCCCGGACGGAGCGGTGAACCCGGCGCCCTGCGTCAGCAGCGCCACGCCGAGCACCGAGAGCCCCGCCGCCGCCAGGAACGCCCCCGGCAGCCGCACCCCGCGCACCCGGCTCTCCGCGAGCGGCGTGAACACCATGGTCAGGCTGATGATCAGCCCGGCGTTGGTCGCGGAGGTGTGCACCACGCCGTAGGTCTCCAGCAGGAAGATCCCGGCCAGGATCAGCCCCAGGACCCCGGCCCCGCGCCACTGCGGCCCGCTCAGCGCGCGCAGCCGCCGCCACCCCACGACCACCAGCACCGGCAGCACCACGGCGAACCGCAGCACCAGCACGGCCGGCACGGTGTCCGCCGTGGTGACGCCCTTGGCGGCGAGATAGCTGGAACCCCAGACGACGGCGACGAGCAGCACGGGCACATCGGCGAGCCGCCCGAGTGCGGAGGGGCCGGCAGGTGCGCCGGGGGAGGCGGGGGAGGCCGATGTGGAGGCAGGGGAGTCGGGCATGGGGCTCCTCATGAGCAGATGACGTGGCTGGCCCAGCGGCTCTGCTGGTCAGAGGGCTGGGCCAGAGTAGTCACCGGCGGGAATCCGGCCAGCGGGTTTTCACCATGAGGACACCAGGCACCAGGCACCAGGCACCAGGCACCAGGCGCCAGGCGCCAGGCACCAGGCGCCAGGCGCCGGACACCACCAGGCACCGGACACCGCGTCCTGTGCTCAGGCCGCCCCTGCCCGCCACAGCTGGTCGCCGTCCTCGTCCAGCGGTTCCAGTGACACCCCGCCGCCCGCGTCCGCCGTCAACGCCGTCAGGATCGCGATCGCCGGGCGGACGGTCCCGTCGCCGTCCACCGTGAACCGCAGGTTCGCCCCGTGATCGCCCTCCGCCGAGGCGCACTCCCACACCCCCACGCCCTTCTCCACCGACCCCCTGCTGTCCAGACAGAAGTCCTGGTCGGCGTACGACTGCAGCACCCCGCGCGCCGTGTCCACCCGCCACCGCTGGCTGGGCGAGGCGGTACACGGGACCGTGACCACGTCCGTGCCGTTGTCGAAGTCGCCCGCCACCTCCAGACAGCGTCCGGTGGCCGCGTTCACGACCTGGGCGTACGTCCCGCCGGGCGCGCGGGTCGGTGCCGGCGTGGGCTTCGGCTCCGGCGGGGCGCTCGTGCGGGAGGGGGACGAACTCGGCGTCGGGGAAGGCGAGGGGGAGACGGGGGAGGCGGCGGGCGGCGCGGAGACCGTCGCCGTCACGGTCACCGGCGGGAGCGTCGAGGGGCCGGTGACGACCGCGCCCGCCGCATCCCGCGAGTCCCCCGAGGTCAGCAGCAGCGCCACCGCCAACGGCACCACCGCCACGCCCAACGCGGCCGAGGCCAGCGCCACGCGCCGCGACGGTCGTCTCGCGGCCGCCGGTCCCCGGCCGCCGGACGGCTGCCGGTCGTCCCTCACGTACGCCGACCCGCCCCACACCAGCAACCCCTCCGCCAGCACCCCGCGAGGATCGTCGCGCAGCGCGCACTGCTCCTCGTGGGCGGTCGCGCAGTGCGTGCAGTGCGCCATGTGGGCTTCGAGGTCGGGGCTGTGCCGCGGCCCGTCCGGACGTACGGACTGCTCGATCAGCCGGCGGAAGTCCCCGCAGCGCGGATCGTCGGAGGCGGCGAGCCGGTGCCGGAGGCAGGCCTGGGCCAGGAGGTGGAGGGCGGGGCCCGTGCCGTACGTGACGTCTTCTGGGGTCAGGCCGAGCAGCGCGGCCGTCCGTTCGGCGGGCTCGCGTTCCACGACGCCGTACCAGACGAGGCCCTGCGTGCGGGAGGGCAGGGAACGGAACGCGGCGAGCAGGGGCGGCACCGGGCCGCCGGGGCCTGCCGTGTTGAGGACGAGGAGCAGTCCCGCGTCCAGGCCGCCGGCCCGGTCGTCGCGGGCCCAGTGGGCGGCCACCCGCCCGGCCAGCAGCAGGAGTCGGTGCCGCCAGGATCCGCCGGGGTCGTTGCCGCGGGCCGTCTCGCGGGCGGCGAGGGTGAACGCCTCGGCCGCGAGACGCCGCGCCGCCGGTTCGCCGGTCGTGCAGCGGCGGGCGTAGGCCAGGACGGCGGGGTGGTGGCGGGCGCGCAGTGCGCGCAGCGCCGGGTACGCGGTGGCGGGGGCGGCGCGGAGCCGGTCGGTGAGGTACGCGTCGGAACCGCCGGCGCTCAGGTCGTCGCCGTCACCGTCGTCGTCGGCACGGGCCATGGGGGTCGCCTCCTCGCCGGACGCGCTGCGCGTCCGGTTGCTGACGTACCGGTCAGTCTGTGGTGGAGGTGACCCTAGTGGCCCAGGGGGTTCCGTGGGGAGGTTTCCGGGGGTGACAAGAGGGGCTGGGCGGCCGGGGTGACGGCGGCGTCCGTGTCCGGGAGAGCGCCCGGACACGGACGGGACGGGTCACTCCTCGACCGTCAGCCCCTTCCGCAGTCGCACCAGGGTCCGCGACAGCAGTCGCGACACGTGCATCTGCGAGATGCCGAGTTCCTCGCCGATCTCCGACTGGGTCAGGCCGGCGACGAAGCGGAGGGACAGTATCTGCCGGTCGCGGGACGGGAGTTCGGCGATCAGCGGCTTCAGCGACTCCACGTACTCGATGCCTTCGAGTCCGTGGTCCTCGTAGCCGAGGCGGTCGGCGAGGGCGCCTTCCGAGTCGTCCTCCTCCGGCTGCGCGTCCAGCGACGAGGCCGTGTACGCGTTGGACGCGGCCATGCCCTCGACGACCTCCTCGTTGGAGATCCCGAGACGCTCGGCCAGCTCCACGACGGTGGGCGCCCGGTCGAGCTTCTGGGCCAGTTCGTCGCCCGCTCTGGCCAGGTCGAGCCGGAGCTCCTGGAGCCGGCGCGGGACGCGCACCGACCAGGACGTGTCGCGGAAGAAGCGCTTGATCTCGCCGATGATGGTTGGCATCGCGAAGGTCGGGAACTCGACGCCGCGCGACAGCTCGAAGCGGTTGATCGCCTTGATCAGGCCGATGGTGCCGACCTGGATGATGTCCTCCATCGGCTCACTGCGGGAGCGGAACCGGGAGGCGGCGAACTTGACCAGGGCGAGGTTCAGCTCGACGAGGGTGTTGCGGACGTACGAGTACTCGTACGTGCCCTCCTCGAGGGACTCGAGCCGCGCGAACAGGGTCTTGGACAGGGCCCGCGCGTCGACGGCTCCGACCTCGTCGTACGGGGGGATCTCCGGAAGTCCGGCGAGGGCGTCGGTGGGGTCGACGTCCGGTGCCGCGCTCTGTGCGATGGGTTTCAGATGTTCTTGTTCCGGAGGGGGTGTCGACGTCGCTCCGCGGGTAGGCGGTGCGTCGAGCCGGGGTGACATGAAGTCCTCCATCGTTCTCGGCGTATGGCCGCCGAAGCCAGTGAGTGCACTGCGGTGTGCGGCGCCTCCGAAGCCGGCCGTGTCGGTTACGTGCTTCTCCTAGCCCTACCCGCTTTACTTGCCCCGCCGCAAGTGCATTTTGTACGTCTATGTCCGTTTGTGTGTGATTGTTCGGGTGTTGAGGTGCGGGCCGAGGGCGTAGGGTGCGAGGGCGTCAGCAACCAGTCAACGACCTCAGGAGAAGAGACGGCATGGACCGCGGGACGGTCGGCAGCGCACAGTCTGGCCGGCTTCTGGTCGAGGTGCGGCAAGAGGGCTCCAGCGCCGTGGTGACCCCGGCGGGTGAGTTGGATCACCACACCGCCGATCTGTTGCGTGAGCCACTCGAGGACTGCCTCTCCAAGGGGACCAGTCGCCTCGTGGTGGACTGCACGCGTCTGGAGTTCTGCGACTCCACCGGGCTCAACGTGCTGCTCGGCGCCCGCCTGAAGGCGGAGGCGGCCGGCGGCGGAGTCCATCTGGCGGGCATGCTGCCCGTGGTGGCGCGGGTCTTCGAGATCACCGGCGCGGACGCGGTGTTCACCGTGCACGCCACGGTCGAGGCGGCCCTGAGCGACGGGCACGGCCAGCGTGAAGCGGACGGCTGAGCTTCGCCGTCCGCCGGCAACGAGTGTGAACGGACGCGAACGGGGGGTGTTCCTGCGGCTCTCTCGGGCAGGAGACATCCTGAGTCCGAACATGTCGGCGGCAATGCCGACGCG
Organism: Streptomyces sp. NPDC060002; assembly: GCF_042737245.1. Classification (NCBI taxonomy): domain Bacteria; kingdom Bacillati; phylum Actinomycetota; class Actinomycetes; order Kitasatosporales; family Streptomycetaceae; genus Streptomyces; species Streptomyces sp. NPDC060002. The sequence goes on along the minus strand of NZ_JBHWUW010000027.1, from coordinate 20,304 downwards.
AACGCCGTCCGTCCGCGTACGGACCTGTAGTGATCCGACCTGTGAATGGTGAACCGGTGAATCGGGGAATCGGTGAGGTGAAGCGCTGATGAGCACCACCCGGCCTTGTTCGCCGGGCGACCGCGGCCCGGAGCCCCGCGACGCTCCTGGGGTGTCCGAGGGGGGCGCACCGGGAGCCGCGGTGTCCGAAGGGGGCGCGGCGACCGTGACGTCCGGCTCGCCGGGCGGCCGCCAGGTACGCCGGCTGAGCTTCGACGGCGCCAGCGGGGTCGTCCCGCTCGCCCGCGACTTCGCCCGCCAGGCGCTCTACGCGTGGGCCTGGCTGCCCGCGGACACCGCCGACCGGCGGGCCGCCGCGGAGGACGTACTGCTGGTCGTCTCCGAGCTGGTCACCAACGCGTGCCTGCACGCCGAGGGGCCGCAGGGGATGGTCCTCAGCTGTGACAACAAGGTGATCCGTGTCGAGGTCTCGGACCGCGGCGCGGGCCAGCCCGCCCCCCGCACCCCGCACCGCGCGGGCCGCCCCGGCGGCCACGGCATGTTCATCGTCCAGCGGCTCTGCCTGGACTGGGGCGTCGTGCGGACCCCGGACGTCACGGGCAAAACGGTCTGGGCGGAACTGGGCGCCCCGGCCTGACCGCCCGGGGTCCGGGCGGCTTGCGTCCCGCCCGGGCCCCGCTTCCGGCGCCCCGGTGCGCCCCCGCCCCGTTTCCGGCGCCCCGGTGCGCCCCGCGCCCTGCCCGGGCCCGCTCCGCTTCCGGCGCCCCGGTGCGCCCCCGCCCCGCCCGGGCCCGCCCCGTTTCCGGCGCTCCGGTGCGCCCCGCGCCCTGCCCGCAACGCGCCGACGGAGCACGGCAGCCCGGGGTGCGCGGGCCGAGCGGATCTCCGGACGGCGGGAAATCGCGGGTACGCGCAGAACCCCCGACGCCTCGGGACCTGCCCCGGACGGCCGCCGCCGGCCCTTCCGCGGCGGCTCTGGTGTCCCGGCGGGGCGGTCGGCGTTCGGGCGGTGCCGCGGGCGCCGGGCGGTCCCGGACGTCCTCGAGCACCCCTGAACCCGCGCGCCGGATCGCCACAACTCCGGCGCGTACGTTCTCTTCCCTCCTCATCGCCCCGGGCGTACCTTGACGGCTCAATCTGATGCCTCGTCAGTAAGGGCGGGGCGGTGGGAGTGAGGGGACGGGACCGTGTCGAACCGGAAACGAACCGCCGCGCTCGCGACTGCCGCGGCCCTGGCCGGCTCGGCGGTGTGGATGGCCGCCCCCGCGGCCATGGCCGAGGTCGTGAACGTCAACTACGCCTGCAAGACGCCCATCGGCGACAAGAGCGCCGTATCGCCCATCGACATCAAGGGCGTCAGGAGCGGCAGCGGCTACAAGATCACCATGTCCTGGCAGAAGGGCGTCTCCTCCAGTCCCGTGGAACTCGGCGCGGGCTCCATGAAGCCGAGCGCCACGATCGAGCTGGGCGGCGCCGACAGCGGCACCCTCGCGGTCACCGGCCCCGCCAACCAGGCCGCGATCCCCGAGAACACCCCCATCAAGATCAACGACCTGAGCGGCACGTACACCCCGAAGAAGACCGGCAAGGTCACCTTCACGGCCGGCGTGCTCACCATCAAGGCGCTCGGTACGACCACCACCTGCACGCCCACGAACAACGCAGCCCCCTCGCTGACCCTCGACGTGACCGCGTCCGGCGGCGGGAGCGGCACGAGCGGCGGCACCACGAGTGGCGGCGGCTCCGGCGGCGACCTCCCGCAGACCGGCCCCGAGGACTCGGCCATCGCCCTCGGCACCCTCGGCGGCACGGTGCTGCTCGCGGGCGCGGCCGGCACCCTGTGGCTGTCCCGGCGGGGCCGGACGGCACGCGTCCACCGCTGACCGTCCTCCTCGTACGAGTGCTGGAGCCGCCGATGCCGTACGCCGCCGCCCGTGCCCTGCTGCTGCCCCTGTCGCTGCCGCTGCTGCTCGCGGCCACCCCGGCCACCCCCGGCGGCTGGTCGGTCGCGCCCTCCGGTGGGGGACGGCCGTCCTTCTACGCGGAAGGCCCGCCCGGGGCGGTGCTCCAGGACACGCTCGCCGTGACCAACCGGGGCGCGCAGCCGCTCACCGTACGGCTGCGCGCCACCGGCGACGGCCTTCGGGTCGCCTTCGCCGAACCGGCCCTCGGCATTCCCCCCCGCACCCGCGCCGAGGTGCCCTTCACGGTGACGGTCCCGGCGGACGCGCCGCCCGGCGACCGCGCCGGCGAACTCCTCGCACGGGACTCCACCGGCCGGGAGTCCACTGTCCGGCTGCTGATCCGGGTCGGCGGCCCGGAGCTGGCCGCGCTGACCGTCGAGCACGTGGCCGTGCGCGGCGACCGCATCACGTACGAGCTGGTCAACCGCGGCACCACGGCCCTCGTCCCACGGCTCGCCGTGCACGCGGACGGCGTCCTCGGCGCCGTCCTGGACCGCGCCCCGCGCACCCTGCCCGTCCGGCTGCCCCCGGGCCGCCGCCTCGCGCTCGACGAACCGTGGCCCGACCGCCCGGCCCTGGACGCCGTCACCGTCCGCCTCACGGTGACCGCGCCGGGCGCGGCGCGGGCCACGGGGCGGGCGTCGGCGCGGTTCGTGCCGTGGGGCACGGCGGCGGGCACGGCGGCCGGTGCGCTGTCGGTCGCGGCGGCCGCGGTGGCCGTACGACGACGCGGACGCCGAACGGCCGTGGCCCGGACCGTGGAAAGGGGAGCACCGACATGAGAGGCAGGCCCCGGATCCCGGCGCTGGTACCGGCCCTACTCCCAGTCCTACTCCTGCTACTGCTCCCGCTCTCGCTGCCGTCGGCCGGCACGGCCGCCGCCGCGGAGGGCAAGCCGGCCGTCACCCTCTCCTCGTCGCAGGCGGGAACGGGGGGTTCGATCACCGTCAGCGGCACCGGCTGGCGGTCGCGCACGCTGCTGATGCTGCTGGTCTGCGGGCAGGCGACCCCGGCCCGGGGCGTGGTCGGCGGCACCAACTCCTGTGCCAACGCCGACGGACGGGCCGTCACCACCGACGCCGACGGCCGCTTCAGCCGGGCGCTGCCGGTGGCCGACCCGCCGGTGCCGTGCCCCTGCGTGGTGCACGTGGCCACCGCGACCGGAGCGAAGGCGCAGGCCGACGCGGTGTTCCAGGTGGCCGGGCACCCGGTCGAACCGCTTCCCGCGCAGACGACGGGCGGACGCCTCTCCGTGCTCACCGACACCCGGCTCGACGGCTCCGGCTCTCTGCTGACCTGGTTCGGGGCGCCGCCCTCCCGCACCCTCGCCTTCACCGTCGGCAACGTGGGCACCGCGGCCGTCGAGAACCCCGTCTTCCAGGTAGGCACCGCCCACGGGGTGTTCTCCCCGCAGTGGGACGAGCGGCAGTGGCACGGCACGCTCCGTCCCGGCGAGAAGGCCCGCGTCGAACTCCCCGTCGAACTGACCGCCGGCGCGCACGGCGACTACACCGTCTCCCTGAAGTACAGCGGGAAGGTCCTCGCCGAACAGCCGTGGGGGGTGGGCCGCCCCTGGGGCGTGACCCTGTTCTGGATCCTGCTCTGCGTGGTGGTGCCGGCGGCGGTGTTCCGTATCGGGATGGCGGTGGTGGACCGGGTACGCCCGCGCCATGCCGCCCGACGGCCCCCGCCCGCCCCCGGGCACGGACGCAGGCGCAGGACGGCGATCGCGCCCCCGAGGCCCGCGCCCCCCACCCCGAACGCGACCCTGCCGTGGTTCACCCCGGACACCGGTCCGGGCCCGGCGGGCCGGCTCTCCGCACCGCACGAAGACCATCCGACGAGTCCCACGACTCCCGGCAGGAAGGGATCCACGTGAGTGAGAGAGCCGTATCACCTGACCGTGCGCCCGCGCGGAAGAGAGCGGCAGCGGCGGGCGCCGCCGTCCTGATCACCGGGGCGGCCGTCCTGCTGGGCGTGAGCGCCGGGCAGGCGCAGGCCGCCGAGGTGGCCTACGCCACCAAGTGCGTCCCGCCCTCGGGCATCGGCCTGCCCGACGTCAACGGCACCACCAAGGTCGAGATCACGGCGCCCGCGACGGCGAAGGTCGGCGACACCGTCGACGTCGTCTGGAAGTTCACCCAGGCCGCGTCGAAGAACCCCGACATCATCGACCTGCCCGCCAACTCGGTCCAGCCGTCCGGCACCCTCCTGGCGGCCGGCGCGCAGAGCGCCGACATCGCGATGCAGGGGCCGCGCGAGAACCCGGCGATCCCCAAGGGCGGCGCGATGACGCTGTCCGGCATGAAGGGCACGCTGAAGCTGACGGCGGCCGGACAGGTGACGCTGACCCCGGACGCGTACGTCGTCAACGCGCTGTCCACGGACACCAAGTGCGCGCCGACGGAGGCCGTGCAGCCGGCGGCGACCATCACCGTGACGGCGGGGGAGGGCAGTTCGGGTTCCGGCTCGGGCTCGGCCTCGCCGAGTACGTCCCCGGACCCCTCGCAGAGCCAGAGCCCGTCACCCTCGGCGAGCGCGTCCGGGACGCCCAGCACCTCCCCTTCGGCGTCCGAGAGCGGCGGCGACGGCCAGACCGACTTCACCGGCAAGGTCGTCGACATCCCCTACACCTGCCAGTCGCCGATCGGCGAGAAGCGGGCGACCTCGCCGATCCAGATCAACGCCAAGAAGAACGGCGGGAGTTACGACCTCACCGTGCAGTTCAAGAAGTCGGTCATGGACAGCCCGATCGACATCCCGGCCGGCAAGGTGAAGCCGACCATGCAGATCGTGCTGGGCGGCGCGGACGAGGGCTCGGTGACGGTGGAGGGCCCGCTGAACTCCGCGCCGATCCCGCAGAACGACCCGATCGAGATCCCGGACCTCACGGGCGTCTACAAGCCCGGCGCGACCGGTGAGTCCACGCTCTCCCCGGGCGTCCTCGTCATCGAGGCCATGGGCACGACCACCACCTGCACTCCGGACAGCACGGCGGTCTCCCTCACCCTGGACACCTCGGAACAGGCGAGCGGCGCGTCCGGCGGCAGCGGCTCCTCGTCGTCCTCGGGCGGGTCCACGTCGACGAGCGGCGGCCTCGCCGAGACGGGCTCCGGCGACCACGGCGCCCTGAAGGCGCTGGGCCTGGTGGCGGGCACGGCGATCCTGCTGGGCGGCGCGGTGTTCACGTTCATGCCCAGGAGAAGGGCGAGCTGAGCCGCACGGACGAGAACGACGGAGGGCCGCCGTACCCACGCGGGTACGGCGGCCCTCCGGCAGCCACGGGAGCGGACGTCAGTGGACGTCGCCCATCAGCCGCTTGACCTTGCCGCGGTACATCCACACCGCGACACCGGCGAGCACGGCGAGGACGGCTTCCAACGCCACGAAGCCCATCCTGTCCAGGTTGACCCCGCCGACGGCCGGGTTGGAGAGCAGGGCGGTGAACGAGTCGCCCGCGGTGACCGCGAGGAACCAGACGCCCATCATCTGCGAGGCGTACTTCGCGGGAGCCATCTTCGTGGTGACCGACAGGCCGACCGGGGAGAGCGTCAGCTCGCCGATCGTCTGGATGAAGTAGATCGCGACGATCCACAGCGCCGCGGCCTTGTGGCCGCCGTCGGCGATCGACAGCGGGATGAGGAAGACGAAGAACGACGCGCCGACCAGGACGAGCCCGGAGGCGAACTTCACGACCGTGCTCGGCTCCTTGCCGCGCCGGTTCAGCCACAGCCACAGCCAGGCGAAGACCGGAGCGGCTGCCATGATCATGACCGGGTTGACCGACTGGTACCAGGAGACCGGGAACTCCCAGCCGAGGACGCTGTTGTCGGCCGAGGAGTCGGCGAAGATCGACAGCGTGGTGGCGCCCTGGTCGTAGATCATCCAGAACACGGCGGCGGCCACGAAGAACCAGACGTACGCCGACACCCGCGACTGCTCGGTGGAGTCCAGCGACCTGTCTCGCCTTATGCGGGCGATGACCCAGATCGGGACGATCAGCCCGATGACGGTGAGCGGGATCATGGCCCAGTTGAGCGTGAAGTGGCCGGAGAGGCCGACGGCGCCGTAGAAGACCGCGGCGGCGGCCAGCCAGAACAGGCCCTTGCGCAGGGTGGACGACTTCTCGGCGGCGGACAGCGGGGTCGGCACGATGTCGCTGCGCGAGCTCAGGTGACGGGTGCCGAGCAGGAACTGGACGAGGCCCAGCGCCATGCCGAGCGCGGCCAGCGCGAAGCCGAGGTGCCAGTTGACCTTCTCGCCGACGGTGCCGATGATCAGCGGCGCGGCGAAGGCGCCCGTGTTGATGCCGACGTAGAAGACGGTGAAGCCGCCGTCGCGACGCGGGTCGTTCGGGCCGTCGTAGAGGTGGCCGACCATCGTGGAGATGTTGGCCTTCAGCAGCCCCGAGCCGAGCGCCACGAGGGCGAGGCCGACGTAGAAGACGCCGGCCACGGGCACCGCGAGGGTCAGGTGGCCCAGCATGATGATCAGGCCGGCGAGGGCGACCGTCTTGCGGGGCCCGAGGACGCGGTCCGCGAACCAGCCGCCGGGGAGGGCGAGCAGGTACACCAGGGACACGTACACCGAGGCGATGGTGATCGCGGTCGCGTTGTCGAGGTGCAGGCCCGTCGGAGCCACGAGGTACAGCGGGAGCAGGGCCTTCATGCCGTAGTAGGAGAAGCGCTCCCACATCTCGGTCATGAAGAGAGTGGCCAGTCCGCGGGGGTGGCCGAAGAAGGTCTTCCCGGAGCCGGGGGTGCCCGGGCGGACCGAGTCCTTCGTCAGGCTGGACGCCATGTCGTTCCTTGCTGCTCGGGACGCGCGCCGCAGTGGAGCGTTGCGCGCCCGGTGGGGGGCGGCCGGCACCGGCGGTCCGCGTCGTCCACCCCCACGCCCCGGGGGAGTCCGCTCCGGGTCTCGGAGCGGCGGACGGCGACCACCGGGATCCACGCCCCTCGAGTCGGGGGCCCGGCCACAGGTCGTTCCTCTGGAGGCCGGCGGGGACCGGCCCGCACACAAAGGAGACCCTCAGCGTCGATCCGACCGCCGAAGGTCCATGTGTGCTACAGGCGTTACTTCACCATACGACAGCACAACGCCTGATATGGAAGGACTTGAGACACGGATCACAGGTGATCAAGGAACCGTGGGTGGTGTTTTGAAGGTCCGTATCAGGATGTCATCCCTCGACCGTAGGTCCGTACCAAGATCGACGGGGGGACGGGCCCCCGCTCGGCATGCCGTCTGTCCGGCATGTCCGTGAGTAAGAAACAGCTGGGCGATCACACTTCGGCCGCCGCCCGGCGCGGACTACCATCAGCTCATGACCCGTGTACTGCTCGCCGAGGACGACGCGTCCATCTCGGAGCCGCTGGCCCGCGCCCTGCGCCGGGAAGGCTACGAGGTCGAGGTGCGTGAGGACGGCCCCACCGCGCTCGACGCAGGAATGCAGGGCGGCGTCGACCTGGTCGTGCTCGACCTCGGGCTGCCCGGCATGGACGGTCTGGAGGTGGCCCGTCGACTGCGCTCGGAGGGCCACGCCATCCCGATCCTCATCCTGACCGCGCGCGCCGACGAGGTGGACACCGTCGTAGGCCTGGACGCGGGCGCCGACGACTACGTCACCAAGCCCTTCCGGCTGGCCGAGCTGCTGGCCCGGGTCCGGGCCCTGCTGCGGCGCGGCGCGTCCGAGCCCCAGCAGCCGCCCGCCACGCACGGCGTCCGCATCGACGTCGAGTCGCACCGCGCCTGGATGGGCGAGGAGGAACTCCAGCTCACGGCCAAGGAGTTCGACCTGTTGCGGGTCCTCGTCCGCGACGCGGGCCGGGTCGTCACCCGTGACCAGCTGATGCGCGAGGTCTGGGACACCACCTGGTGGTCGTCCACCAAGACCCTCGACATGCACATCTCCTGGCTGCGCAAGAAGCTCGGCGACGACGCGGCGAACCCCCGGTACATCGCCACCGTGCGCGGTGTCGGGTTCCGCTTCGAGAAGAGCTGAACGCTGCCGCTGCGGTCGTCCGGCCATGCGCGTCGCGTTGTCGGGTGCGGGCCGGTGGGGCCGGTCGCGCAGTTCCCCGCGCCCCTGAGGGGGTTGCCCGAACCGGACTCGTAGAGTCACTGCCCGGAGGGTCTTGTGCGTCGCCGTCTCATTCAGTCCACCCTCGCCGTCGTGCTCGTCGTCATCGCCGTCTTCGGGGTGTCCCTCGTCATCGTCGAGACCCGCACGATCAGCAACAGCGCCCAGGAGCGGGTGGACTCCGAGGCGCTGCGGCTGGCCAGCATCGTGGACAGCCGGCTGGTGGGCTCGGAGAACGTCACCGCCGAGATACTGCGCGACCAGGTCACGCAGGACCGCTACGCCGAGATCCGGATCCCCGGCCGGACGGTCATCCAGGTCGGCACCAAGCCCCGGGGTGATGTGATCAAGGCGACGGCGAGGGGCGAGGAGGGCGAGACCATCCTGGTCCAGGAGCCGCGCTCCACGGTCACCCGGGAGGTCGGCCGCACGCTGCTGATCATCGCCCTGGTGGCGCTGCTCGCGGTGATCGCGGCGGTGCTGCTGGCCATCCGCCAGGCCAACCGCCTCGCCTCCCCCCTGACCGACCTCGCGGAGACGGCGGAGCGGCTGGGCTCGGGCGACCCGCGGCCCCGGCACAAGCGGTACGCCGTCCCCGAGCTCGACCGGGTCGCCGACGTCCTCGACGCGTCCGCCGAGCGCATCGCCCGCATGCTGACCGCCGAGCGCCGCCTCGCGGCGGACGCCTCCCACCAGCTGCGCACGCCGCTGACGGCCCTCTCCATGCGCCTGGAGGAGATCACCCTCACCGACGACCCGGACACCGTGAAGGAGGAGGCGACGATCGCCCTGACGCAGGTGGAGCGCCTGACGGACGTGGTCGAACGCCTCCTGACCAACGCCCGGGACCCCCGCACCGGCTCGGCGGTCACCTTCGACCTCGACGAGGTCATCCAGCAGCAGCTCGCCGAGTGGCGCCCCGCCTACCGCGGCGTGGGCCGGGCCATCGTCAGCTCCGGCAAGCGTCATCTGCGCGCGGTGGGCACGCCCGGCGCGGTCGCGCAGGTGCTGGCCGCCCTGATCGAGAACTCCCTCATGCACGGCGGCGGCACGGTGGCGCTGCGCACCCGGGTCACCGGCAACCAGTCCGTGGTCGAGGTCACCGACGAGGGCCCCGGCGTCCCCGCCGATCTGGGCGCCCGCATCTTCGAGCGGGCCATCAGCGGCCGCAACTCCACGGGTATCGGCCTGGCGGTGGCCCGCGACCTGGCGGAGGCCGACGGCGGCCGTCTGGAGATGCTCCAGGCCCAGCCCCCGATCTTCGGGCTGTTCCTGTCCCGTACGGCCCCGCAGAAGCGGACCGCGGAGGACGGCGGGCCGACGGTCAGGTAGCACCCGCCCGCCGCTCGGGCACGGCTCTTTTCGGCCGGCCCGGCGCCCGGCCGGTCAGCCGACCCGCTGCCCGGCCCTCGGCTCGGGCCCCCGGGACTGCCCGGTCACCGTCAGGAACGACTCGGCGCCGGCCACGGCCTCTTCGGCAGGCAGCGTCCGGAAGACCCACGTCCGGTACGACCAGAACCGGAACAGCGTCGCGATCCCGATGCCGACGAACTTGAACACGTTGCTCTGGATGGGGCTGTCCCAGCCGAAGCCGTAGGTCGCCGCGAACAGCAGGCCGTTCTCGATCACCAGTCCCACCGCGCTGAACAGCAGGAACAGCGTCAGTTCCTTCGTCCGCCCGCTCTTGTCGCGGTCACGGTAGGTGAAGTAGCGGAACCCCACGTAGTTGAAGACGATCGCCACGACCGTCGCTATGACACTGGCCCGCACCACCTGAAGGTCGGTGAGATGCCGGACGAGATTGAAGACTCCGAGGTTGACCAGCAGCCCCGCGCCGCCCACGGCTCCGAACTTCGCGAGCTCGCGGACGGCCCTCCTCAGCCCCGAGGAACCATGCGCCATGGTCGTACAGGCCCCCGTCCGGGATCGGTTTCGTCAACCCAGCCATGCTAACCACCACTCTTCTCGGTTTCCTGTGGTCCGCCTCACGGCTCGGTGACCAGCGGGGGAGAAGCGGGGAAACGGTCGGTATGAGGCGGGAAAGTTCCCGGTAAGAGGCACGGAATTCGGCCGCGGTGGCGTGGCCGATACCCTGGGGTCGTGACGTTCCCGGTAGTCGGCATGGTCGGCGGGGGGCAGCTCGCTCGTATGACACACGAGGCGGGCATCCCGCTCGGCATCAGATTCAAGCTCCTCAGTGACACCCCACTGGATTCCGCGGCGCAGGTCGTGAGCGAAGTCGTCGTCGGCGACTATCGCGATCTCGACACGCTCCGCGAGTTCGCGCGCGGGTGCGATGTGATCACCTTCGATCACGAGCACGTACCCACCGAGCACCTCAGGGCGCTGGAGGCGGACGGCATCCCCGTCCGCCCGGGCCCCGACGCGCTGGTGCACGCCCAGGACAAGGGGGTGATGCGCGCGCGACTCGACGCGATCGGCGTCCCGTGCCCCCGGCACAGGATCGTGACCGACCCGGCCGACGTCGCCGCGTTCGCCGCGGAGGGCCTGGCCGAAGGCGCCGAGGGCTCCGGGTTCCCGGTGGTCCTCAAGACCGTCCGGGGCGGCTACGACGGCAAGGGCGTGTGGGTCGTCGACTCGGTCGAGGAGGCGGCGGACCCCTTCCGGGCCGGCGTGCCCGTCCTGGCGGAGGAGAAGGTCGACTACGTCCGCGAGCTCGCGGCCAACGTCGTCCGTTCGCCGCACGGTCAGGCGGTCGCGTACCCGGTGGTCGAGTCGCAGCAGGTGGGCGGCGTCTGCGACACGGTGATCGCCCCCGCGCCCGGCCTGGACGGGGCCCTCGCCCTGCGGGCCGAGGAGATGGCGCTGCGGATCGCCAAGGAACTGGACGTGGTCGGCCACCTCGCGGTCGAGCTCTTCGAGATCCGCAACGACGACGGGACGCCCGGTGTCCTCGTCAACGAACTGGCGATGCGCCCGCACAACTCGGGCCACTGGTCGATGGACGGCGCGATCACCTCGCAGTTCGCCAACCACGTCCGCGCCGTCCTCGACCTCCCGCTCGGCGACCCGCGCCCGCGCGCCCGGTGGACGGTCATGGTCAACGTCCTGGGCGGCGACTACCCGGACATGTACTCCGCGTACCTGCACTGCATGGCCCGCGACCCGCAGCTGAAGATCCACATGTACGGCAAGGACGTGAAGCCCGGCCGCAAGGTCGGCCACGTCAACACCTACGGCGACGACCTGGACGACGTCCTCGAACGCGCACGTCACGCAGCCGGTTACCTGAGAGGCACGATCACCGAATGAGCCCTGTTGTAGGCATCGTCATGGGTTCGGACAGCGACTGGCCCGTCATGGAGGCCGCCGCGCAGGCCCTCGACGAGTTCGAGATCGCGTACGAGGTCGACGTCGTCTCGGCGCACCGCATGCCCCGCGAGATGGTCGCGTACGGCGAGCAGGCGGACGGGCGCGGGCTCAAGGTGATCATCGCGGGCGCCGGCGGCGCCGCCCACCTCCCCGGCATGCTCGCCTCCGTGACCCCGCTGCCGGTGATCGGCGTACCCGTGCCCCTGAAGTACCTGGACGGCATGGACAGCCTGCTGTCGATCGTGCAGATGCCGGCCGGCGTCCCGGTCGCCACGGTCTCGGTGGGCGGCGCCCGCAACGCCGGCCTGCTGGCCGCCCGCATCCTCGCCACCCAGGACGAGGAGCTGCTCGCCCGGATGCGGGACTTCCAGCAGGAGCTGAACGACCAGGCCACCGAGAAGGGCAAGCGCCTGCGCGCCAAGGTCGAGGGTTCGAACGGCTTCGGTTTCGGAAAGTGACGGAGATGACCTCACTGGACGCCGCCCGCGAGCTGCTGCGCGAGTTCCCCGTCGTCGACGGCCACAACGACCTGCCCTGGGCGCTGCGCGAGCAGGTGCGCTACGACCTCGACGCCCGCGACATCTCCGGCCACCAGCACGCCCACCTGCACACCGACATCCCCCGGCTGCGCGCGGGCGGGGTCGGCGCGCAGTACTGGTCGGTGTACGTGCGCGCGGACCTGCCCGACGCGGTCCCGGCGACGCTGGAGCAGATCGACTGTGTGCGGCGGCTCATCGCCCGCCACCCGGAAGACCTCCGCGCCGCGCTGACGGCCGCCGACATGGAGGCGGCGCGCGCGCAGGGCCGTATCGCCTCGCTCATGGGGGCGGAGGGCGGCCACTCCATCGCCAACTCGCTCGGCACCCTGCGCGGCCTGTACGCGCTCGGCGTGCGCTACCTGACGCTCACCCACAACGACAACGTGGACTGGGCGGACTCCGCGACCGACGTGCCCAAGGCCGGCGGTCTGTCCGCCTTCGGCCGCGAGGTCGTGCGCGAGATGAACCGCGAGGGCATGCTGGTCGACCTCTCGCACGTGGCGGCGACGACGATGCGGGACGCGCTCGACGCGACGGCCGCGCCGGTGATCTTCTCGCACTCCTCCGCGCGAGCGGTGTGCGACCACCCGCGCAACATCCCGGACGACGTCCTCGGGCGTCTCCCCGCCAACGGCGGCATGGCGATGGTGACCTTCGTGCCGAAGTTCGTCCTGCAGGCGGCGGTCGACTGGACGGCGGCCGCCGACGACAACATGCGCGCGCACGGCTTCCACCACCTCGCCACCACGGCCGAGGCGATGAAGGTCCACCGGGCCTTCGAGGAGACGAACCCCCGCCCGATCGCCACCGTCGCCACGGTCGCCGACCACCTCGACCACATGCGCGAGGCCGCCGGCATCGACCACCTAGGCATCGGCGGCGACTACGACGGCACCGCCTTCACCCCCGACGGCCTCGACGACGTCTCCGGCTACCCCAACCTGATCGCGGAGCTCCTCGACCGCGGCTGGTCCAGGCCGGACCTCGCCAAGCTGACCTGGCAGAACGCGGTACGCGTACTCGGCGCGGCGGAGGACGTCGCCCGTGACCTTCAGGCCACCCGGTCGCCGTCCCACGCGACGATCGAGTCACTGGACGGCTGAGCGGGCCCGTCGGCCAGGGCGGGGTGGTCGGTGTAGCCGACCGCCCCGCCCACGTACATCAGGTACCGGTCCCGCAGGGGGTTCAGCGGCGCCCCGCGGCGCAGCCGGCCGACCAGGTCGGGGTTGGCCGGGAACGGCCGTCCCAGGGCGATCAGCTCGGCCCCGGCGGCGAGCAGCCGGTCGACCGCGCGGGAGACGGCGTCCGTGGTGAGTTCCGGCAGTACGGGGTTGGCGACGAGCGTCCCCGGCCACTCGGCCCGGATCCGGCGGAACAGCGCCGAGTCCGGGTCGGCCTACCTCCACGTGCGGATACGCGAGCCCGAGGCCGTTGAGCCGCTCGACGAGCGCCGGGCAGAGCTCCGCCGAGTCGTCGTCCTCCTCGATGCCGTTGAAGGTGACGCCGGGCGAGATCCGTACGCCCACCCGTTCCGCGCCGATCTCCGCGACGACGGCCTCCACCGCCTTGGCCGTGAACCGGATCCGCCCGGCGACCGAGCCGCCGTAGGCGTCGGTGCGGCGCCGGTGGGGCGGGCCGCAGCCGTGGGGCGGGCCACCACCGTCGTGCGGGTTTCAGCAGCTGCACAGGCAGAACGGGTGCCCGGCCGGATCGGCGTACACACGCCAGCCACGCGAGCGGTCCTCCGCGTCCAGCGGCTTCGCGCCCAGCGCCAGCACGCCCCGCTCGGCCGCGTCCAGGTCGTCGACGGTCAGGTCCAGATGGAACTGCTGCGAGTGCTCGGGCGCGGGCCACGCGGGCGGTACGAACCCGGGGGCGGCCTGGAATGCCAGCGACTGACCGCCGGGCACCTTCACATCGACCCAGTCCCCCTCGCCCTCGACGCTGCCGCCCAGCACCTCGGCGTAGAAACCGGCCAGCGCGCCCGGGTCGGGACAGTCCAGAACGACCACACCCAGCTTGGCGAGAGCCATGACTTCCTCCTGGCGATCGGGATGGTTACCTCTATACCCGGGTAACCAGTAACGGTTACTGCATGCTCCCGCATTGGCGGTAACGTCGCAAGCATGAATGACCGATCGGCCGCACCCGGTGGCCTGGCCCTGGTCGAGTCCCTGGTGAACACGCTGGACCTCGAGTCGGGCGCGGACGCGCTGGACACGGTGGAGGGCCGGGCGCGGTTCGGGCTGCCGGAGAGCGCCGACGGCGCCGGGGACACCGACGGCGTCGCGGGTGAGGTGGCGCGCGCCCGCGAGCTGCGCGAGTCCCTGCGCGCGGCCCTGCTGGCCCACGCGGGCCATCCGCCGCACCGCGAGGTGACCCCGCTGGGCGAACTGCTGGCGTCGGCGCCCCTGCTGGTGACGGTCGACGAGCACGACGGCTCCGCCCGCCTCACCCCGTCCGGCCTCGCCCCCGCGGCCTCACTGCTCTCCCGTACGGCCGCCGCGGTGGCGGAGGCGCTGATCGCGGGCACCTGGACCCGGCTGAAGGCCTGCGAGGCCGCCACCTGCCACTGGGCGTACTACGACCGCAGTCCGGCGGGCCGGGGGCGCTGGTGCTCGATGCAGGTGTGCGGGGCGCGCGCGAAGATGCGCCGGTACCGGGCGAAGTAGTTCACCGGCCGAGGCACAGGCCGGTGGTGCAGAATGCAGCAGGACGCCGGTTCGGCCGACTGAGCCTCGGCCGAACCGGCGTCGCTCCGTAGACCTGCGCCCGCGCCCTGCGGGTGGCCGGGTCCGCTCCTGCGCCTACGCGGTCGGGCGGCCCATCGCCCGGTACGTCCAACCGGCCTTGCGCCACAGGGCGGGGTCGAGCGCGTTGCGTCCGTCGAGGATCAGCCGGGTCGTCGCGACCTCCCCGAGCTGCGCCGGGTCGAGCTCGCGGAACTCCCGCCACTCGGTGAGGTGCAGTACGGCGTCGGCGCCCCGGACGGCCTCCAGGGCCGAGTCCGCGTACCCGAGTGTCGGAAAGACCCGGCGGGCGTTGGCCATGCCCTTGGGGTCGTACACCGTGACCTGCCCGCCCTGGAGATGGATCTGCCCGGCGACGTTGAGGGCGGGCGAGTCCCGTACGTCGTCGGAGTCGGGCTTGAAGGTGGCGCCGAGCACGGCGACCCGCTTGCCCAGGAAGGACCCGCCGCCCAGCGCCTGCCGCGCCAGCTCGACCATCTGGCCGCGCTGCCGCATGTTGATGGAGTCGATCTCGCGCAGGAAGGTCAGGGCCTGGTCGGCCCCCAGCTCACCGGCACGCGCCATGAAGGCCCGGATGTCCTTGGGCAGACAGCCGCCGCCGAAGCCGATCCCCGCCCGCAGGAACTTCTTCCCGATCCGGTCGTCGTACCCGATGGCCTCGGCCAGCTTGGCGACATCACCGTCGGCGGCCTCGCACACCTCCGCCATGGCGTTGATGAAGGAGATCTTGGTGGCGAGGAAGGAGTTCGCGGAGGTCTTCACCAGCTCGGCGGTGGGGAAGTCGGTGACGACGAACGGCGACCCCTCGCCGATCGGCGTCGCGTACACCTGCCGCAGCACCGCCTCGGCCCGCTCGCTGCGCACCCCGACGACGATGCGGTCCGGGTGCAGGGTGTCCTGGACCGCGAACCCCTCACGCAGGAACTCCGGGTTCCAGGCGAGCTCGGCGTCCGCGCCGGCGGGCGCCAGTTCGGCGATCGTCCGGGCCAGCCGGTCCGCGGAGCCCACCGGCACGGTGGACTTGCCGACGACGAGCGCGGGCCGCGCCAGATGCGGCGCGAGGGAGCCTATGGCGGACTCGACGTACGACATGTCGCACGCGTACTCGCCGTGCTTCTGCGGGGTGTTCACGCACACGAAGTGGACGTCACCGAAGGCCCCCACCTCGGCCCAGTCCTGGGTGAAGCGCAGCCGCCCGCTGGACCCCTCGAAGCCGGGGACGTGCCGGCGCAGCAGTTCCTCGAGCCCCGGCTCGTACATCGGGGTCTCGCCGCGCTCCAGCATCTCGATCTTTTCGCTCACGACATCGAGCGCGAGCACCTCGAAACCCAGCTCGGCCATGGCCGCGGCGTGCGTGGCGCCGAGATAGCCGGTGCCGATCACGGTGATCTTGAGGGCCATGGATGCTCCAGGTGGGGGTGTCGTCGCTGCGCGCCCGAGCATAGTCGGGGCGTGCCGGCTCCCCTCACCGGGCAGTTGTCAGGAGAAGGCCCCTGTCGCCAAGCTCACGTATCACTCGGTTGGGCGGGCCCCTAAAATTTGAGTTACTTAACGGTAATTAGCGTCGGTGACCGTAGCGTTTTGG
This sequence comes from Streptomyces sp. NPDC060002, assembly GCF_042737245.1. Classification (NCBI taxonomy): domain Bacteria; kingdom Bacillati; phylum Actinomycetota; class Actinomycetes; order Kitasatosporales; family Streptomycetaceae; genus Streptomyces; species Streptomyces sp. NPDC060002. The sequence continues at coordinate 4,051 of NZ_JBHWUW010000027.1, read as the reverse complement.
AGCGTGAGACACCTTGGCCGGATCGGCTGACTTCGACCTGTACCGCCCGTCCGAGGAGCACGACATGCTCCGCGACGCCATCCGTTCGCTGTCCGAGGCGAAGATCGCTCCGTACGCCGCCGCGGTGGACGAGGAGGCCCGTTTCCCGCAGGAGGCGCTGGACGCGCTGGTGGCGAGCGACCTGCACGCGGTGCACGTTCCCGAGTCGTACGGCGGCACGGGTGCGGACGCCCTCGCCACGGTGATCGTGATCGAGGAGGTCGCGCGGGTCTGTGTGTCGTCCTCGCTGATCCCGGCGGTGAACAAGCTGGGTTCCCTGCCGGTGATCCTGTCGGGTTCCGAGGACCTGAAGAAGAGGTACCTGACGCCGCTCGCCAAGGGCGACGCGATGTTCTCGTACGCCCTGTCCGAGCCCGACGCGGGTTCGGACGCGGCCGGTATGAAGACCAAGGCGGTCCGGGACGGCGACCACTGGATCCTGAACGGCGTGAAGCGCTGGATCACCAACGCGGGGGTCTCCGAGTACTACACGGTGATGGCGGTGACGGACCCGTCGAAGCGCTCGAAGGGCATCTCGGCGTTCGTCGTGGAGAAGTCCGACCCGGGTGTCTCCTTCGGCGCCCCGGAGAAGAAGCTGGGCATCAAGGGCTCCCCGACCCGTGAGGTCTACTTCGACAACGTCCGGATCCCGGCCGACCGCATGATCGGCGAGGAGGGCACGGGCTTCCTGACCGCGATGAAGACCCTGGACCACACCCGCATCACGATCGCCGCGCAGGCGCTGGGCGTCGCCCAGGGCGCCTTCGACTACGCCAAGGGCTATGTCCAGGAGCGCAAGCAGTTCGGCAGGGCGATCGCCGACTTCCAGGGCATCCAGTTCATGCTCGCCGACATGGCGATGAAGATCGAGGCGGCCCGTCAGCTGACGTACGCGGCGGCGGCCAAGTCCGAGCGGCTGGACGCCGACCTCACCTTCCAGGGCGCGGCCGCGAAGTGCTTCGCCTCGGACGTGGCGATGGAGGTCACCACGGACGCGGTCCAGCTCCTCGGCGGCTACGGCTACACCCGGGACTACCCGGTGGAGCGGATGATGCGCGACGCGAAGATCACGCAAATTTATGAAGGCACGAATCAAGTCCAGCGGATCGTGATGGCCAGGAACCTTCCGTAGCAGGGTTTTTTGCAGGTCAGAAGCTGTTTCGAAGGTCCGGAGGGACGCCCTCGGCTTTCTGCCCGTTGCGGCCCGATCAGGACCGTTCCTGGGCGTCATGCTGGGGGAATCCTGGGTGGATGCCGGGCTGAAAACGGCCACTGACCTGCACAAACAACACAGCCCCCGGCGTGCTGCCGGGGGCTGTTGTCGTACGTGGATCAGGCGACCTCTGACGCCTCCGAGGGGTCGTCCGCGCCGGGCGTCAGCATGGTTGCGATGGCTGCCCGGCCGCGCTGCTCGGCCCCTTCGAAGATGTAGTGGTAGTGCTCCCTGAGCACGTCAGTACTGCTGTGGCCCATCCAGTCGGCCACGTCGTTCTCGGGGACTCCCGCGTACAGCAGCCGCGACCCGCACGTGGACGCCCCCGGAGATATTGCGAGACCCACCAAAAGCCCGCCAAGGCCCGTACGCGGCGTTTGAGGTATGCGGGCATCCAGGTAAGCCGGAACAGAAACCTTGTGTACGACTTCGATGGCCTGACGGAACAAGATCTGTCGGGCTACCGGGAAGTGTGGGGCCGTATCAACACCACAGGGACGTGACGTGAGGGAAGCCACCTGCGGGCGGCCTCCTCCTGTGTCGCATTAATTCAGAACAGTGGAGGAGCGATCCTCTGGGGCCATGCACACTCGGCGGTGTGCCTCTGGCACGGCCTGCGGGCTGGGCAGTTCCTAAGTCGTTATGAGGCTCTGCGGACACCTCCCTGTGAGAGGGACAACGTAGAGAAACACTCCTCCCCCTACTTCCTACTTGCATCGTTCACAGTGGGGGGTAAGGGGGGCAGTGTCTTCTCTTACGTTGTCCTCTTGTGAGGTATAGGGCCGCTCTTAGGCGGCCTTTCTCTCTACTTCTTCCCTATACGTTTATTAGTTCTCTAGGAGGTGTCGCCATGAGCGACGCGGAACGGATTTTCGAGGCCACGCCGGCCGACCCTTCCGATTCCATTCGGGCCGAGGTTGAGCGGGAATATGCGGGGCAGCTGGCGCGGGCTGAACTCAAGAATCATGCCGCCCAGGTCGGAATCAATCTCCCTGACGGATTCACCGATTACCTGGACGCTTCCAAGTTGCTTGGTGAAGATGGCAAGCCATCGACTGAGGCCATGGATAAGGCCCTGGTGCCTTTCAAGCCCAAGGGTCCGACGTTTCCCCAACTTGTCGGGGCCGGTAACAACCGCGACGGCAGCCCGATTTCGGAGCGTCGCCGTGTTTCTCTCGATGTTCGTAAGCGATAATTAGGAGTACCTGTATGACTCTTGCCTACCAGCAGCCCGGAACCACCACTTTCATTCCCGAGATCTGGGATGCCGAACTTCTCGTAGCATTTGACCCGCTTCTGGTCTGGGCGTCTCCGTTCGTTGCGAATAACAAGTACGAAGGAGAGATCCGCAAGAAGGGCGATGTGGTTCACATCAACAGCCTTCTTCGGCCGACCGTGGGTGATTACACGATCGCCGACGGTATGACCGCACAGCGGCCGGAAACCGTGGATCAGAAGCTCACAATTACTGAGGCGAAGTACCTTCAGGTTCTTGTCGAAGATGCGGAACGGGTCCAGCTCGCTGGGGGCCTTGACTTGCCGATCAACCAGCAGATGATTCGAGCCCTGGCCCGTGAGGCCGACACCTTCATGGGCAACATCATCGCCACCGGGGCGACGGCGCTTCCGGCCATCGCGCCGACCGCCGACAACATCCCTCAGATCATGTACAACGCGATTCTGGACATGATGCTGGCCCTGGATGACAACGACATCCCGGCAGGCCGTTACGTGGTCGTCTCGCCGCGCGTGAAGCGATACCTCATCGAGCATCCGGCCGTGGCTAACGCTGCTGCCTACGGCGAAGGTGGCGTGACCGCCAATGGCGTTGTCGCCCGCCTCGCCGGGTTCACGATCCTGACCACTACGGCCATGCCCGCCGGTGTGGACATTGTGGCCGGTCACTCGGAGTTCGCCACCTACGCAAGCCAGTTCACGGGGTTCCGTGAGGGACAGTCGGAGAAGTACAGGGCTGACTACATCGACACCCTGCATCTGTACGGCGGCAAGATCGTGCGATACCCGGAGCTGGATACCAAGAGGACCGACAACACCTTTGATGAGTCGAAGCCGACCAAGGGAATTGTCAAGGCTGCTGTCACTTGGCCTACTGCCTAACCCTTGATTAGTTCGGGCCCCTGCCGACCAGCGGGGGCCCGTTCTTCTCACTGTCCGTGGTTCAGAAGCCTGCGCCGGCCGCCGACGGCGCGTAACGGAACCGGAGGGACCATGCCGAAAATGCGTAACCCAGATTCGCCGCACTCTCGATACAAGGGATTGGATGTGCTGCCGAACGATCACGGCCTGCCCGTTCCTGATCTGCTCAGGTACTCCCGTACGTGGGGGCGACTGCCGCTGAGGTCAAGGAACTGTCCGGAATCGTGGTGACCGTGGAACGGGCCGGGAAAACCGGCCGGCCGGCCACCGTTTTCTCACTCCGTGGTGACACTTCCGGTGACTCTGTGCCACAGCCGGCCAGTACGGACAGCGACCAGAAGCGGGCCACTTCCCGTCACGCAGAGGCGCAGCCGGCCAGCGCGGAGCGTGAGCAGAACCGCGCACGGGTCGTCCGCCTCGACGCTTACCGCCCTGCACCCAAGCAGGCCCCCGAGCCCGCGCCGGAACCGAAGCGGTCGGAACCGCTCGCAGACTTCAACCCCTTCCGGGCACTGCTCTAACCAACCAAACGAAGCCCCGGTCGAATGGGCGAATTCAAGGGGTCGTGGCAACACCGCTGATCATGCGGCTGTCGTGAGGAGCTTAGCGAGGCGCTCGGCTGGGGTTTCCCAGTCGAGCGTT
>NZ_JBHWUW010000026.1:0-111409 GCF_042737245.1 Streptomyces sp. NPDC060002 | reverse complement strand
CGTCACGGGTGCCGCCCTCCAGCCGTGACCAGCGGTCAGAAGCTCCTGCGGGGGGCCGGCGGGAGCGCCGCGGGGATGTGGTGCATCGCGGTCGGCGCGGGCTGCTGGCCGAGCTGCCCGACCCGCTGCCACTGGGACTGCTGCCCCACCCGCGCGCTCTGTGCCCCCGCGCTGTACGCGCTGTAGGAGCTGCTGAACGACCCCGGGCGGGGTGCCGGGTAGGTGTTCGTGCTGTGCGGGATGTTTCCGAAGGCGGTGAACCCCAGTTCGTCCTCGCCGCTGCGGTCGCCCGGCAGCGAACGGAACGCCTTGACGTACTCGGCGTAGAGCGCGTCGTAGATCGGCGTGGCCGATGGGCAGCCCTGAGCGTCCTGAGCCGGTCGTGCGGACGGGATCGGCTGGAAGGACGGGCGGCGGGGAACGTCGTAGGTGTGCACGTATGTCCAAACGACGCGGCGCGGGAAGAGATGCGGTTCGACGGGCGTCGTCAGGGGGGCGCGGGGCTGCGTCCGTGGACGGCCTTCCCGCCGCCGTACGACCGCAGTCCCCGCCCGGTGGGCGAACTCAGGTGCCGGCGAGCGGAAGAGCCGCTCCGACCAGCTGCCCGTTGGCCGCGGCCTTGTCCAGCGCGCCCCGCAGCAGGTCCTCCCGGGGCTGACGCCCGATGGAGCCCACCGGCGCCGCGAACATCAGCACCTGCTGGTGCTTGTTGGCGGCGGCCCGCCATCCCTCCGTCACCTGCAACGGCTGGTGCGCCTGCCACCAGGCGACCGGCTGCCCGCCGTTCACCGAGGGCTGGAGCACCGCGTGCAGCTGGCCCATCGCGAGCAGCACGGACCAGCCGTGCTGCACCGGCGGCACCTCGGTCAGCTCGGACAGCGGCATGAAGCCCTGCTCGATGAGCAGCGGCAGGAAGTCGTCGCCGGCGCCGGTCGTGCCGGGCCGCACGATGGGTGCGGTCGGCTCGACGACCAGGGCCGGGTGCAACTCCCCGGCGATCAGGACGAGTCCGCTGGTGACGCCCAGCACCGCCTGCTCGGGTGCGACCTTGTCGGGGTCCAGATCGACGGTGTCGCCGCTGATGGAGCGGACCGCGCCCTGGAGCTGCTCCTCGGTGACCTGGACGACCTGTGAGGGCAGGCAGGTGGAGTGGGCGAAGGCGAGGACGGCGGTCTCGTCCCCGATGAAGAGGACGGTGCTGGTGCGCTCGTTCTCGGAGTCGCCCGGGGTGCGGCAGGACGTGCAGTCGTAACTGCCCGGGGCGTTGTCTCCGGCGAGCAGCCGGTCGGCTTCTTCGTCGCCGATCTCGGCGCGTACCTCGTCGCTGACGTCGAGCATGCGCGGCACGGGTGGCTCCCTCGGATGCGGTGCGTGGGCGAGGCGGGTGGCCCCCGGCTCGTGGTCCGGGTCGGTCCCCGGCTCATGAAGAAGACAACGGGCGATCTGTGGCCAGGGTCACGCTGGATGGCGAACGGAATCGAACCATCCTGCGCGTGCGGTCACGATGTGTGCCGAATTCGCCACACCTTGTCAAGTAACGGAGAGGTCACGGAAGTTGATCCGGTGAGCTGACTCACAGTCCGCTCGGGAGTGTGGTCGACAAATCCGGAAATGAGGGAACGAAGTAGGTGGCCGAAATTCGCCGCTACCTACGGTAACTGCCAACTGGCCTGGGACAACGGGGAGTTGGTTGATAACGACTCGTCAGCTGCCTAGATTGCTCCGCCGTGTGCAACGAGCACCGCTCGGGTACGTCCGCCGGCCGCGCAGAGCCAGACAGCGCGAAGCACCACCGCCGACGGACGGGGCCGGGCGTGACGACCGCGTCCCGCGCGGCCGACGCGCCCCGGCCAGGGGGAGCCCGGGTTCGTAGAGAGGGATCCACATGTCCGAATGTGCCGATATCCACACCCGCACCTCGTCGCGCAAGACGGCGGTCCTCGCCGGGGCGATCCTGCTCGCCCCCCTCGGACTGCTTTCCGCCACCGGTGACGCCGCGGCGGCCGACAGCGGGGTGTGGGACCGCATCGCCCAGTGCGAGAGCGGCGGCAACTGGTCGATCAACACCGGCAACGGCTACTACGGCGGGCTCCAGTTCTCCGCCGGTACCTGGCGCGCGTACGGCGGCACCGCCTACGCGTCGACCGCCGACAAGGCCGGCAAGGCACAGCAGATCTCCGTCGCCACCAAGGTGCAGAACGCCCAGGGGTGGGGCGCGTGGCCGACCTGCTCGGCGCGCGCCGGAGCGTCCGGCAGCGCACCGGGGGCCGGATCGTCCTCCGCCGAGTCGAGCTCCGCCAAGTCGGGCTCCTCGAAGTCCGGTTCGTCGAAGTCCGGCACCTCGAACTCCTCGAACTCCTCGAACTCCTCGAAGTCCGGCTCCTCACGGTCCGGCACCGGCTCTTCGCCGTCGGGTTCCTCGCATACCTCGCAGGCGCCGGAGCGCTCGACGGGCCAGACCTCGCGCGGCACGACCCGTGGTGACTACACCGTCCGGACGGGCGACACCCTCAGCACCATCGCGGCCCGCCACGGGCTGACCTGGCAGCGGGTCTACGCCGCCAACAAGGCCGTCGTCGGCGGCGACCCCGACCTGATCGTGCCCGGACAGCGCCTCACGCTCTGAGCCGTCCCCTCCGGGACACGGTGACCCCATCCGGCGGGACGGCCGGGTGGGGCCCGCCCACCTCGTGAGACACACTGGGCGCATGCTGGAGACCTCCGCCCGACTGCTGCGCCTGCTGTCCCTTCTCCAGGCCCACCGCGAGTGGTCCGGCGCCCAACTCGCCGACCGGCTGGGAGTCACCGCGCGCACCGTCCGCCGGGACGTGGACCGGCTGCGCGAGCTGGGCTACCCGGTCGACGCCAGCCCCGGCACCGGAGGCGGCTACCAGTTGGGCGCCGGCGCCGAGTTGCCGCCGCTGCTGCTGGACGACGACGAGGCCGTCGCCGTCGCGGTGGGGCTGCGGACGGCCGCGGGACAGGGCATCGAGGGCATCGGCGAGAGCTCCGTACGGGCCCTGGCGAAGCTGGAGCAGGTGCTGCCGAACCGGCTGCGACGCCGGGTGGGCGCCCTCAACGCCTTCACCGTGCCGATGCTGCGCGGCCCGCGGTCCTCCGCCGTCGACCCGGCCGTCCTCACCGAGCTCGCCCACCTCTGCCGGGACGCCGAACGCCTGCGCTTCGACTACCGGGGGCACGACGGCACGGTGACCCGCCGCACCGTCGAACCGCACCGCCTGGTGTGCACCGAGCACCGCTGGTACCTGGTCGCCCGGGACCTCGACCGCGCCGACTGGCGTACGTTCCGGGTGGACCGCCTCACGCCGAGGCCGCCGCACGGGCCGCGCTTCGAACCGCGCGACCCGCCAGCCGAGGACCTCGCCGCCTACGTCTCGCAAGGCGTCTCCACCCGCGCGTACGCCACCCGGGCCACCGTCCGGCTGTTCGTGCCCCTGGCCGAGGCCGCCGAACGGATCTCGCCCTCGGCCGGGACGCTGGAGCCCGACGGCGACGGGGCCTGTGTGCTGCGCACCGGGGCCGCGAGCCTCGACGTGATGGTGATCCACGTGATGATGGCGGGCTTCGAGTTCGAGGTGCTGGAGCCCGTGGAGCTGATCGAGGCGATCAGGACGGCCCGTGACCGGCTTGATGGCGCTCTGGCTCGGGCTGCGGGGTCCCGGCCGCGTACTGCGGATGGTGCAGGTCGAACGCCGGGGACTCCGAGCGGATCCTCGGCAGCGTCGTGAAGTTGTGCCGGGGCGGCGGGCAGGAGGTCGCCCACTCCAGGGAGCGGCCGAAGCCCCAGGGGTCGTCCACCTCGACCCTGGTGCCGTACCTGGCGGTCTTCCAGACGTTGTAGAGGAACGGCAGGGTGGAGAGGCCGAGCAGGAACGAGCCGATCGTCGAGACGGTGTTGAGCGCGGTGAACCCGTCGGCGGCGAGATAGTCGGCGTACCGGCGCGGCATGCCCTCGGCGCCCAGCCAGTGCTGCACCAGGAACGTGGTGTGGAAGCCGACGAACAGTGTCCAGAAGTGGATCTTGCCCAGCCGTTCGTCGAGCAGCCTTCCGGTGAACTTGGGCCACCAGAAGTGGAATCCGCCGAAGACCGCGAAGACGACCGTGCCGAAGACGACGTAGTGGAAGTGGGCGACCACGAAGTACGAGTCGGAGACGTGGAAGTCCATCGGCGGTGACGCCAGGATCACCCCGGTCAGGCCTCCGAACAGGAACGTGACCAGGAACCCCGTCGCCCACAGCATCGGGGTCTCGAAGGAGAGCGAACCCTTGATCATGGTCCCGGTCCAGTTGAAGAACTTCACACCCGTCGGGACCGCGATCAGGAAGCTCATGAAGGAGAAGAAGGGCAGCAGCACGGCGCCCGTGACGAACATGTGGTGCGCCCACACCACGATCGACAGCCCGGTGATCGCCATCGTCGCGCCGACCAGGGTGAGGTAGCCGAAGATCGGCTTCCGGCTGAAGACCGGGATGATCTCGCTGATGATCCCGAAGAACGGCAGCGCGATGATGTAGACCTCGGGATGCCCGAAGAACCAGAACAGGTGCTGCCACAGCAGCGCCCCGCCGTTGGCCGCCTCGAACACCGTCGAACCGAACCGCCGGTCCGCCTCCAGCACCAGCAGCGCGGCTGCCAGCACCGGGAACGCCATCAGGATCAGGATCGACGTGAAGAGCGTGTTCCAGGTGAAGATCGGCATCCGGAACATCGTCATGCCGGGCGCGCGCATCCCGATGATCGTGGTGATGAAGTTGACCGCGCCGAGGATCGTGCCGAAGCCGGCCAGCGCCAGGCCCATGATCCACAGGTCGGGGCCGATCCCCGGCGAGTACTGCCCGCTGTTCAGCGGCGCGTAGGCGAACCAGCCGAACGCCGCCGCGCCGTCCGGTGTCAGCAGCGAGCCCAGCACGGTCAGCCCGCCGAACAGGAACAGCCAGTACGAGAGCATGTTCAGCCGGGGGAAGGCCACGTCCGGGGCACCGATCTGGAGCGGCATCAGCTCGTTGGCGAAGCCCGCGAAGGACGGGGTCGCGAAGAGCAGCAGCATGATCGTGCCGTGCATCGTGAACAGCTGGTTGAACTGGTCGCTGTGCACGATCTGCAGCCCGGGCCGGGCGAGTTCGGCCCGCATCAGCAGCGCCATGATCCCGCCGACGAGGAAGAAGGAGAAGGACGTGATCAGGTAGAGGTGGCCGATCCTCTTGTGGTCGGTGGTGGTCAGCCAGTCGACGACCACCCGGCCACGGCCACCGTGCCTGGTGCTGCCCGCGGTCCGTGCCGCCGCCACGGTCTGGGTCCCCATCGCTCGCCCCTTCGCTCGCCCTGTCCCGGGCCCGCCGACGCCCCGGGTGCGTATGGAGGATGTGTGGGGGAGCCGTGTGTTTCCTATGAGCAGTCAGCTCCCGCGATCCGTACGGACAGCTCCCGCGATCCGTACGGAATCGGAATGCGAAGGGGTCGGTGGACGGTTCCCCGCGAACTTTCCGCCGGGCTATTCGGGGTGGTCGGGCGACACGCGGGAATTACGTTCGAATTCGCGCGGAAGGCGTACGGAACCGCTCGTACGTCTGAGCGTCCGCTGTGCCGCAGCTGATGTCATGGCGGCCGAAACGCATGTCGTGATCCTGTGACAGAAGTGTGACCGGAGTGATTCGAATCGCCGGTCCGGGGTTCCCGGGGCGGGGCTCGCCGCCTAGCGTGGCGGTATGGCACCGAATCCCACTCCGCCAGCGGAGCCCCAGGACAATCCGGACGGATACGTCGGCCTCGAGGCCGCGCGGGCCGAGCGGCTCGCGCGCGAACGGGGGTGGTCGACGGTGCGTGCGCTGGCGCCGGGGACGATCGTCACCATGGAGTACCGCTTCGGCCGGTTGAACTTCGAGGTGCGCGACGGACACGTGGCGCGCGCCTGGAAGGGCTGAGACGCCCGAGAAGGTCGAGGCGAGCACGGAGAAGGCCCCGGTTCCCGCCTTCGGGAACCGGGGCCTTCGGGTGCGGAACCGGGTGGTGCGTACCGGGGTCCCGCTGTTCGGGGAGGTCAGCCGCCGGTGAGCGGGCGGGCCGCGGAGGCCGCCGTGCCGCGCGGGAGGCGGTCGGCGTGCGGTGGGCGGCGGCTGCCGACCGGGGTGACCGGGGTGCGCTCCGAGCGGGTCGTGTGCGGGCCCGGCGCCAGATAGACGGGCGCGCGCGGCGACCGGGCCGGCTCGCGGGCCGCGGAGGCCTCCTCCTGAGCCGGGGCACCCGAGGTGAACGGCACGGGTACGGCGACGGGTGCGGCCGGAGCAGGAGCCGGGACCGGGGCCGGGATCGGGGCCGTACCGGCGCGGCGGTCGCGCCAGCGGTCGCGCAGGTCGAAGATCGCGACCTCGGCACGGGCGATCAGCGGCTCGCACCAGGGCAGCGCCAGCAGGATCAGCAGACCCGCGGCCCAGCCGAGCACCACGTCGCTGAGCCAGTGCGTGCCGAGGTAGACCGTGGCGAGGCCGACGCCGAGCGAGGTCACCGCGGAGAGCGCGGACAGCCAGCGGCGGGCTCTCGGGGTGGAGGCCAGATACGCCAGGATTCCCCAGGTCACGACCGCGTTGGCGGTATGACCGCTGGGAAATATATCGCCGCCCAGGCCCATCTCGTTCGAGCCGATGGTGGTCGCGTAGTGCGGTCCCAGCCGGCCCATGCCGAGCTTGGCGGCGCCGACGGTGATGTTGAGCAGCAGCAGTGAGGCGCCGAGCGTGAGCAGCGGGCGCAGGGTGTGCTGCCGCCAGGATCTCCAGCCGAGCCAGGCGGCGACCATCACGGCGGTCGGACCGCGCTGGCCGAGGACCACGTAGTAGTCGACGAACCAGTGGATGCCGGACCACTGCTGGTACGGCCGGAAGAACATGACCAGCCAGTCGAGGCGGACCAGCCACGAGGTGATCACGACGAGCCACACGATCGCCAGATAGAAGGCCAGGGTCGCCAGGGCCAGCGCGACCCGGTGCCTGCTCATCTTCGGCACATCGAGGTGGGCCGGCCGTTCCGGCTCCCGGTCGAGCCTGGCGAACACCCGGTCCAGACGGGTGAGGTTTTGTTCGGTACGCACCTAAACGACGTTACAGCGAGTGAGCTCGGGACCCGGCCGATTCCGCTGGTTTGTGATGACGATGTGATGTGGGATTGCTCTCAGAAGGGCAATTATTCCTGTGGAATCACTATTCGTCGAACAGTGTTCCCTTCAATTCCTTTGATCATTCCAGGAGATAGTTTTAGGGAACGTATAAGAGGGTTCACCGGAAAGGCGGATTCTCTTACGGAGGACCGCTGCCGTTCAGCCACCACGCGCCGTACACGGCCGATGCCGCCGCGAGGCACCCCACCACCAGCGCCGACCTGGACGTCCGCAGCCGGGCCAGGGCCAGGGCGAGCGGCAGCAGCAGCGGGAAGGCGGGCAGCAGCAGACGCGGCTTGGAACCGAAGTAGCTCGACGCGCACAGGGCGAGCGCGAGGACCGCACCCGCGTACACCAGCAGCGGAAGCGGCTGGCGCTGCCGCACGCAGACGACGTACAGCCACAGCAGCAGGGCGACGCCCACGATCAGCCCGACGCCGGCGAGGGCCGACGGGAATGACGTGAACTTGTCGGCGACGAAGCGGGCGAAGGCGTAGCCGCCGTCGAAGCCGTTGCGCCAGCCCGCCTGGACATCCAGGTAGCCGAGCGGGCCCTTGCCGGTGTGGTGGCCGACCCACAGGACGTATCCGGCGACGCCGAGGGGCGCGAGGAGCATGCCGAGGGCGCGCGGCGCGAGACGGGCGCCTGCCCTCCTGACCCCGCGCCGGGGAGGGGCGTCGGCGGTCGGGGCCGCCCGGTCGCGGACGAAGGACGCCACGGCTGCCGCCCATACCGCCGCGACCACCGCCAGCCCCACCGGACGGGTCAGACCGGCCAGCGAGGCGAGTGCTCCCGCGGTCACCCAGCGGCCGGTGAGCACCGCGTACAGCGACCATGCGGCCAGCGCCGTGAACAGTGACTCGCTGTACGCCATCGACTGCACGACTCCGACGGGGAGGACGGCCCACACCAGCACCGCGCACACCCCGGCCCGGCGCCCGTACACCTGGTCGGCGACCGCGAAGACGCCCCAGGCCGCGGCGAACGAGGCGAGCAGGGACACGACGAAACCGGCGTCGGCGTACGACAGCGGGGTCACCGCGTGCAGACACCCTTCCAGCCAGGGCAGCAGCGGGAAGAAGGCGAGGTTGGAGTGGATGTCGCCGTTCGGCAGACGCACCTCGTAGCCGTATCCCAGCTCGGCGACCCTGGTGTACCACAGAGCGTCCCAGCGGGCGGTCAGCAGCGTGTACGCGCTCTTGTCGCGGGCGGCGCTCCACAGCACCAGGGCGAGCAGACCGAGGGCACGCACGGCGGCGTACCCCAGGAGGGCGGGAGCCGCCCGGCGCAGGGTCACGGAGCCGGGGGGCGTCACGCGCGTCTCAAGATCGGTCACGGGCCCGATTATCGACGGCCCGCCCGGCGACCGGGTCCGCCGGGGCGGTCGGGGCGCCCCGGCAGGCGGCACAGGGCGGGGTACGGGGGGTGGCCCGGAAGTGACACGGGAGTGGCGTACGCCACATGGGTTGCCCATGAGTGGTGAGAGGTCCGCCACGTGGCCCTGGCGCGAACTCGCGTACGCTGCGTTCCACTCGTGTTCGTTTGCGCGGGCCGGAGACACCGCTCCTCTCCGGCCGAGCCGCGGGGAGTCCCCACCCCGTGAGCCCGCCGAACCGGGGGATCACCTGGGAGGTACGTACATGTCCGGGACGACCACGGCCGCCGCTGGGCTGCGCCGTCGGGCGGCCGGGGCCGGTGCCAACCGCTGGGTCGTCCTGGTGGTGCTGTGCGTCAGCCTGCTGCTGGTCGCCGTCGACGCGACCGTGCTGCATGTGGCTGTGCCCGCCGTCACCGAGGACCTGCGGCCCGGCGCGATCGAACTGCTCTGGATCGTCGACACATATCCGCTGGTCTGCGCCTCGCTGCTGATCCTGTTCGGCACGCTCGGCGACAAGGTGGGCCGCAGACGGATCCTGTTGCTCGGTTACGCCCTGTTCGGCGTCGCCTCCGCGCTGGCCGCGTTCGCGGGCAGCGCGCAGACCCTGATCCTGGCGCGGGCGCTGCTGGGCGTGGGCGGCGCGATGATCATGCCCGCGACGCTGTCGATCCTGCGGCAGGTGTTCCCGGAGCGACGTGAGCGGGCGCTCGCGATCGGCATCTGGAGCGCGGTGGCCGCGGTGGGCGCGGCGGTCGGCCCGCTCCTGGGCGGCTTTCTCCTCGAGCACTTCTGGTGGGGCTCGGTCTTCCTCGTCAACATCCCGCTGATGCTGGTCAGCCTGCCGGTGGGCCGGCTTCTGCTGCCCGAATCGCGGGGCAGGGTGGACGGCCCCTGGGACGTGGTCGGCGCGCTGATGGCGGCGGCCGGTCTGTTCGGTGTCGTGCTGGGCGTGAAGCGGCTGGGCGGCGGGGAACTCGGGCTGTTCACCGTGGTGCCGCTGACGGTGGGCGCCGTGCTGATCGTGCTGTTCGTCCGCCGTCAGAGGCGTCGCCTGCATCCGCTGGTGGACCTGCGGATGTTCGGACGGCCGGCGTTCAGCACGTCGGTCGGGTGCATCGTGCTGGCGATGCTGGCGCTGGTGGGCCTCGAACTGATCGCGGCGCAGTATCTGCAGCTGGTGCTGGGGCTGTCCCCCCTGGAGACGGGCCTGCGCCTGCTGCCCCTGACCTTCGCCGCGATGGCGGCAGGGCTGGCCGGGGCACGGCTGCTCCGGCGGTTCGGGCCGCGCCGGATGGTGTGCGGGGGGTTCGTCCTCACCGCGCTGGCGGTGCTGACACTCACCGCTATGGGTGAGTCGGACAACACGGGGCTGCTGCTGTCCGGGTTCCTGCTGCTGGGCTTCGGCCTGGAGACGACCTTGTTCGCGGCGTACGAGTCGATGCTGAGCGAGGCTCCGCCGGAGCAGGCGGGCGGGGCGGCGGCGATCGGTGAGACGTCGTACCAGCTGGGCGCGGGGATCGGGATCGCGCTGCTCGGAAGCGTGATGAACGCCGCGTACGCGCCCGGGCTGAAGTCCGTGCCGGGGGTGCCGGCGTCGGCGTCGGACGCGGCGGGGCATTCGCTGGGCGAGGCGTACGAGGTCGCCGGGCAGTTGGGCGGGCCGGTCGGGGTCGCGCTGCGGCGGGTCGCGAGGGACAGCTTCGTGCACGGGCTGCATGTCACGCTGCTGGTGAGTGCGGGGTTGTTGCTGCTGGGGGCGGTGGTGGCGTTGCGGTTGCCGCGGGTCATGCAGTGCGAGGTGCCTCCGGCGGGGGTGGAGCTTCCTTCGCCCCGGGAAGTCGTGGAGTCCCGCGTCTCCGCATGAGTCTCCCACCCACGCACCACCCGTTTGTTGCGATCGGCAGCGGTGAGCGTCCGCGGGGGGTACTTCGCCGTAGGCGGCTTGCGGTAGCGTCGGATGCGGTAGTTAGCGGTGCTAGTTTTACTGTGGCGGAGGGTTTGCCGATGTCTGCGTCCTCGAAGTTGCCCCCGTTCGACCCCGCCGATCCCCTCGGGATCGACGATCTGCTGGAGCCGGAGGATCTCGCGATCCGTGACACCGTGCGGAACTGGGCCGCGGACCGGGTGCTGCCCCGGGTCGCCGAGTGGTACGAGCGCGGGGAACTGCCGGAGATCCGGGAGCTGGCGCGCGAGCTCGGCGCCATCGGGGCGCTCGGGATGTCGCTGAGCGGCTACGGGTGCGCCGGCGCCAGCGCCGTGCAGTACGGCCTCGCCTGTCTCGAGCTCGAAGCCGCCGACTCCGGCATCCGGTCCCTCGTCTCCGTGCAGGGCTCCCTCGCCATGTACGCCCTGCACCGCTTCGGCAGCGAGGAGCAGAAGCGGACCTGGCTGCCGGGGATGGCCGCGGGCGAGATCATCGGGTGCTTCGGACTCACCGAACCCGATCACGGCTCCGACCCGGCCGGCATGCGGACGTACGCCGAGCGGGACGGCTCCGACTGGGTGCTCAACGGCCGCAAGATGTGGATCACCAACGGGTCCGTCGCCGGGGTGGCCGTCGTCTGGGCGCAGAGCGACGACGGGATCCGCGGTTTCGTGGTGCCCGCAGGCACTCCGGGGTTCTCGGCGCCCGAGATCAAGCACAAGTGGTCCCTGCGGGCCAGCGTGACCAGCGAGCTCGTGCTCGACGACGTGCGGTTGCCCGCCGACGCCGTCCTGCCGGAGGTCACCGGGCTGCGCGGACCGCTCAGCTGTCTGTCCCACGCGCGCTACGGCATCGTGTGGGGTGCGATGGGAGCGGCGCGCTCCTGCTTCGAGACCGCCGTCGAGTACGCGAAGACCCGCGAGCAGTTCGGGCGGCCCATCGGGGGGTTCCAGCTCACCCAGGCCAAGCTCGCCGACATGGCGGTCGAACTGCACAAGGGGATTCTGCTCGCCCATCATCTGGGGCGGCGCATGGACGCCGGCCGCCTGCGTCCCGAGCAGGTCAGCTTCGGCAAGCTCAACAACGTACGGGAAGCGATCGAGATCTGCCGGACCGCCCGCACCGTCCTCGGCGCCAACGGGATCTCGCTCGAATACCCCGTCATGCGGCACGCGACCAACCTCGAGTCGGTGCTCACCTACGAGGGCACCGTCGAGATGCATCAGCTCGTGCTGGGCAAGGCGCTCACCGGACTCGACGCCTTCCGCTGACCCGGCCCGGGGGCCGAGGCAGGGCCGGTGAGCGGCCCTGCCTCAGCTCTGGTTGAAGAAACCGTCCGTCCGGTGCGCGGACGGGTCTCCGTTCACGATCTCCGTGTTGGCGGGGCTCAGCAGGAACACCCGGGTGGACACCCGCTCGATCGAACCCCGCAGCCCGAAGATCAGCCCGGCCGCGAAGTCGACGACGCGCTTGGCGTCGCCGGCCTCCATGGCCGTGAGGTTCATGATGACCGGCACGCCCTCGCGGAACAGTTCACCGATCGCCCGTGCGTCCCGGAAGCTGTCCGGGGTGACGGTGCCGATCCGGCGGCCCTTCTCCTCGGCCGTGTCCGTCGCCACCTTCACACGGGGGTCGGTGACCCAGGCGTCTCCGGAGTCGGTCCCCTCGGAATAGTCGTCGTCGTAGTAACGCTCGTCGTCGTTGTCGTCGACGAGGCCAAGCCAGGCACTCGCCTTGCGCACCGATCCCATGGACGCCTCCTCTCACAGCGGTCTTTCTGCTTTCCGCATTCCCCATGGTCGTCCATGATGCGGATGTCGCGCCAAGTGGATAGACGCCGCGCGGGGGGTTTGTGACGGTACTGGTGCACAGCGAATCCGTCGAGAGCCCGCGTCTCCCAAGGGTCGTACCGCATACCGCTGCTGACTGTGAGTGAAATATGATTCTTCGTGGCGAACGAGTGACGCACGGGGCGTCCGGGTGAACCGAGTGCCCCCGATCCGGCATGACAATCGGTCGATAGCATTCCGCAGCTGAATGTCCCAAGGACGACGGGGGTTGTCGTGTTCGGAATCGTCAGGCCGTGCAGTCACCGGCTCGGAGAGGGTCTCAAGACCCAGTGGATGGCGCACCTGTGCGGGCTGTGTCTCGCGCTGCGCGGCGACCACGGGCAGTTCGCGCGGGTCGTCACCAACTACGACGGGCTGCTCATATCGGTTCTGACGGAGGCTCAGGCAGCCCGGGTCACGGCCGACGGATGGCGGCGGACGGCGGGACCGTGCCCGTTGCGCGGGATGCGGACCGCGTCCGTCGCGCAGGGCGAGGGCGCCCGGCTCGCGGCCGCCGTCTCGCTGGTGCTCGCCTCGGCCAAGGTGCGCGATCACGTCGCCGACGGGGACGGGCTGCTGGCGCGGCGGCCCGTCGCCGTCGCCGCGCGCCGGGTCGCCGCGAGCTGGGGCCGGGCCGGGGAACGCGGCGGGGCCGCCGTCGGATTCGACACCGCCGTCCTCGTCGACGCCGTGGACCGGCAGGTCGGCATCGAGGCCCTCGCCGGACCCGGCACCCCGCTGAGAGCCGTCACCGAGCCGACCGAGACCGCCACCGCCGCCGCCTTCGCGCACACCGCGGTCCTGGCGGGCCGGCCCGGCAACGCCGCTCCGCTCGCCGAGGCCGGCCGCCTCTTCGGACGGCTGGCACATCTGCTGGACGCGGTCGAGGACCGGGAGTCCGACGCGGCGGCCGGCGCCTGGAACCCGCTGACGGCCACCGGCACCCCGCTCGCCGAGGCCCGCCGGCTCGCCGACGACGCCCTGCACGGCATCCGGCTCGCGCTGCGTGATGTCGAGTTCGAGGACGGCAGGCTCGCGCATCTGCTGCTGGCGCACGAGCTGGAGCGGTCGGTCGACCGGGCGTTCGGGACCTCGTCGTGCGGACACGCGCATGCGCCGGAGGGCTCCGTCGGGCCGCCGACCGGCCCGTACGCCCCCCGGGGGCCGGTGGACCCCCACGCGCCCGGCAACCCCTACGGGGGCAACCCCTTCGGCGGTGAGCCGCCGCGGCCCGGGAAGCGGGGCTTCTGGGCCGGGTGCGCGGTCGCGCTCGGGCTGTGCTGCACCTGCAAGGCCTGCTGCGCCGACGAGTTCGAGGGGCCCTGGTCTCGGAAGAAGCGCGAGGGCTGGTGCAGCGACGGCTGCGACGGCTGTGATTGCTGCGACGGGTGCGGGTGCTGCGACTGCTGTGAGTGCTGCTCCTGCGACTGTTCCTGCTGACGCGGCGTCACCCTTTCGGCCTCCGGCGCCCTGTGCGGGGCGCGGCGGTGAGCGACGGGCATCCCCGGAACGTATCTCCGGTCGAGGACGCGGACTTCGTACGGCCGTCCATCGTCATCGGCGGTCGGCCGTTCGCGTGCCGGCAACCCGCGGAGCCGTCGCTCCGGATGCGCGAAAGGATCAGTGATCATGCCCGGGCGCTCTGACAAAACCGTTCCGCTCGCCGTGAAGATCGTGGTGAGCGGCGGGCTCGGGGTCGGGAAGACGACCTTCATCGGGGCCGTCTCCGAGATCGACCCGCTCGACACCGAGGCGCCGATCACCCAGGTGTCGGTCGGGGTCGACTCGCTCGTGGGCGTGGAGTCCAAGACCACCACCACCGTCGCGCTCGACTTCGGGCGGATCAGGCTCGACCCGGCCATCGCGCTGTACCTGTTCGGCACGCCGGGGCAGGACCGGTTCTCCTTCCTGTGGGACGACCTGGTGGAGGGCGCGCTCGGGACGGTGGTCCTCGCGGACACCCGGCGGATCGAGGAGTGCTTCCCGGCCGTCGACTACTTCGAGGCCCAGGGCGCGCCGTTCGTCCTCGCGGTGAATCGCTTCGACGGGGCCGAGCACTTCGAACTGGAGGAGGTGCGGGCGGCGTTGGGGCTGAGCGCCGAGGTGCCCGTGCTGGAGTGCGACGCGCGCGAACGCGGCTCCGTGCGGGACGTGCTGGGGGCGTTGATGGATCGGGTGGTCGGGTTCCGCGCCGCTCCGGGGCGGAGGGCGGTCGGGGCGCGCTGATCGCCGCAGGGCAGGCGTGAGGTACGGCGAAAACGGTGGAAAGGGTGCGTCTCGAGGGGGGAGCGCGGGTGTGAAGGCGGAGCTGCGTGAGGGGAGTACGCGAGAAGGGCGCCCCGGGAGCGGGGGCCGCAGTGGGTCAGCTCAACAGGAACAGGACCACACGCGACCGAAGTCGATGTGGGAGCGGGTGACCAGCCACTGCTGCGGATGCATGGGCCAAGTGGAACAGGTCTCCGGTTATGCGTCAACCGACTTGAGACGTACCGCTCACAGTGTGGACGGCCTTGACAGTGACGGGAAACGCCCACGTACTCTCGCTGCACGGCCCTGCTGAGGGGCTCGGCCGTATCTGCGCCGCGCGGCGCGCCCCATTTCGGTGTGTGAAGGCACCTACCCGTGTTCGATCCCAGCTGTCACGGAGCCTTCGCATGTCTTCCGAAACCCTCGACCCCGAATCCCCTGCCACCCTCGTGATCGTCGGGGCCGGGCCGCGGGGGACCGGCCTCATCGAGCGAATCGCCGCCAACGCGTCCGAGCTGTACGCCGGTTCGGGGCTCGACATCCATCTCGTCGACCCGCATCCGCCGGGCGCCGGGCGCATCTGGCGCGCCGCCCAGTCGCCGCTGCTGTGGATGAACTCGCACGCCGAGGACGTCACCATGTTCACCGACGAGACGGTGGAGATGGCCGGTCCTGTGCGGCCCGGTCCGACGCTGCACGAATGGGCCGGCATCGACGGCGGCACCTTCGCCGACCGGCAGATCCAGGGCTCCTATCTGCGCTGGGTGCACGAGCAGGCGGTCGCCGCCCTGCCCCCGGAGATCACCGTCCACCACCATCCGGGGCGCGCTCTGCGGGTGAGCGGTCCCCGGGCGGGACGCCAGCAGGTGTGGCTGGAAGGCCGGGAGCAGCCCCTGCCCGCCGACCTCGTCGTCCTCGCCCTCGGCCATCTGGACGCCGAACTCGATCAGGAACAGCGTGAGTTGGCGGCCTACGCGGAGGAGCACGAACTCGTCCATCTGCCGCCGGACTTCACGGCCGACAGCGACCTGTCCGCCCTGCCGGCCGGCGAGCCCGTGCTGGTGCGTGGTTTCGGGCTCGCCTTCGTCGACCTGATGGTGCTGCTCACCGAGGGACGCGGCGGCCGGTACGAGGGAGACACCTATGTGCCCTCGGGGCGGGAACCGGTGCTGTACGTCGGCTCGCGGCGCGGTGTGCCGTACCACTCGAAGATCGGCTACGACTGGACCGGTGAGCGGCCGCCGCTGCCCCGGTTCCTGGGGCCCGCCGAGATCGACGGACTGCTCGCGCGGCCCGGGGGCTTCGACTTCCGGCGGGATGTGTGGCCGCTGGTGGAGAAGGAGCTGGGCTTCGCCCACTACCACCGGCTGTTCACGGTGCACGCCGAGCGGACCGCGATCGCCTGGACCGACTTCGAGGAGAAGTACGAGGCCGCGGCCGGGGGCGCCGAACGGGAGGCCCTGGTGGCGTCCGCCGTGCCCGATCCGCGGGACCGGCTCGACCTGGCCGCCCTCGACCGGCCGTTGGACGGCGTGACGTACGGGTCCTTCGAGGAGTTCCAGGAAGGACTGCGCGGCTATGTGGAGGGCGACCTGAGCCGCCGTCACGACGCCGCCCACAGCACCGACCTGGCCGTGTTCCTGGGACTGCTGTCCATATACGGGCAGCTGATCCGGCTCGGGGGCATCGGCTCCTGGTGGCACGGATTCTTCAGCTACCTCGCCTCCGGGCCGCCGGGCCCCCGGCTGAGACAGCTGCTCGCGCTGTCCCGGGCGGGCGTGCTGAAGTTCGTCGGGGCCGACATGGCCGTACACGCGCGGGACGGGGTGTTCCGGGCGTCGAGCGCCACCGTGCCGGGCTTCTCGGTCGAGGCGCGGGCGCTGGTGGAGGCCCGGCTGCCGGAGCCGACGCTCCGGCGCGCCCTCGACCCGCTGCTGCGGGAACTGCACGCCGACGGCGCCGGCGAGACCCCGGACGGGCTGCTGCGGGTGGACCGCGCCGACGGCCGGGTCCTGGACCGGGCCGGCCGGCCGCACCCACGGCGCTTCGCGCTCGGGCCGCACACCGACGGCCGTACGCCGGGCGCGTTCACCCGGCCGCGCACCGGCGGCCCCGCGTTCCGGCAGAACGACGCCACCGCCCGGGCCGTCCTGGTGTTCCTGCGGGATCTGGGCGCCGATGCCGTCGGGTGAACCGCTCCACTTCGAAGCGTCACGGAAGAAAGGGTTCTCCCCCATGACCTCATCGCACGGCCGGGGCCCGCTGCATCTGGCGGCCGCGGTCGACCAGCCGGGGGCCTACGACGCCGGCCCCTACGTCGAGGCGGCGCGGCTCGCCGAGCGGGGCGGACTCGACTTCGTGACGCTGGACGACACGTTCGCCCGGCCCGGGCCCGACGCGTCGGCCGTGCTGTCCCGGGTGGCGCCCGCCACACAGCGCGTCGGACTGGTGCCCACCCTCACCACCACCCACACCGAGCCCTTCCACGTCCAGGCCACGGTCGCCACGCTCGACTGGGTCAGCCGGGGCCGGGCCGGCTGGCGGATCGACGTCTCCACCACGGAGGGGGAGGCCCGTCTCTTCGGCCGCCGGCACTGCGCACCGCTGGACGCGCTGTGGCAGGAGGCCGGTGAAGTGGCCGACGTGGCGGCCAAGTTGTGGGACAGCTGGGAGGACGGCGCCGAGATACGGCACGTCCCGACCGGCCGTTTCCTCGACCGCGACAAGCTGCACCACGTCGACTTCACCGGCGCGGCCTTCTCGGTGCGGGGTCCCTCCCTGGCGCCCAGACCTCCGCAGGGACACCCCGTGCGCGTGGTCGACGCCACCGAGGGACACGCCCGGTCCACCGCCGCCCGCCACGCCGACGTGGTCCTCGTACGCGCGGTGAGCCCCGCGCAGGCCCGCACCGTCCGTGACCGGCTGCGGGCCGACGCGGCCGACGCGGGGCGCGATCCGAACTCCCTGCTCGTCCTGGTGAGTCTGCTGATCGACCTCGGGGACGGCGAGCACGCCGCCGAACCCGGCCACGGCGGAGGAGGCCCCCGGCAGACCGCGCAGGGCCCGCTCTACCGGGGCGGCCCCGTCGACCTCGCCGACCTGATCGCCTCCTGGTACAAGGACGGCGCCGCCGACGGCTTCCACCTCACCCCCGTCGAACCGCGCCGCGATCTGGAACGGCTGGTCAACGGCACGGTCGCGCTGCTCCAGCACCGTGGCCTGTTCCGCACCTTCTACCCGGGCAGCACGCTCCGCGAGCACCTGGGGCTGGCCCGGCCCGCCAACCAGTACGCGGGGGGAGCGGCATGAGCGGCCGGACACCCCACGGCGCGAGGCCGCCCGGCAAGCACTGCCACCTGGCCGCGTACTTCCCGGGCGCCGACACCGCCACCGTCTGGACCGGCCCCGACACGAAGTCGCCGATCGAGTTCTCCTCCTTCGAGCACCTCGCCCGGACCGCCGAACGCGGCCTGTTCGACTTCTTCCTCCTCGCCGAGGGGCTGCGGCCACGCGAACACCAGGGCCGTATCCACGACGTGGACGTGGCGGGCCGCCCCGAGCCGCTCACCGTCCTCAACGCGCTCGCCGCCGTGACCGGGCGCCTGGGGCTGGCCGCCACGGCCGACGCCACCTTCAACGAGCCGTTCGAACTCGCCCGCAGACTGGCCACCCTGGACCATCTCAGCGACGGCCGGGCGGCCTGGCACGTGATGACCTCCTCGGACGACGTCACCGGCGAGAACTTCCGCCGAGGGGGGTACCTCGACCGCGCCGACCGGTACCCGCGGGCCGCCGAGTTCGTCGCCACCGCGAGAAGGCTGTGGGACTCCTGGACACCGGACGAGGCGTCCCGGCCGTTCGCGCACCAGGGCCGGTACTTCGACATCGCCGGCGAGTTCACCGTGCCGCGCTCACCGCAGGGACACCCGGTGGTGATCCAGGCGGGGGCCTGCGGAGAGGGCCGGGAGTTCGCGGCCGCCACCGCCGACGTCGTCCTCGCGCGGCACGGCACGCCGGAGGCCGGGCGCGCCTTCTACGCCGACGTCAAGAGACGGCTGGCCAAGTACGGCCGTACCGCCGACGATCTGAAGATCATGTCCGGCGTCACCGTCGTCCTCGGGGACACCGCCGCCGAGGCACAGGAACGGGCCGCCACGATCAGACGGCAGCAGGTCTCCCCGCAGCGCGCCCTCCTCATCCTGGAGCGGCTCTGGGGCGTCGACCTGTCGGCCTACGACCCCGACGGGCCGTTGCCCGAGTGCGACCCGGTGGCCGACCCGCGGCCCGCGCGGGGCCGTGTCCGGCACGGCGAAGCCGTCGCGACGGCCGGGAAACTGCGCGCGCTGTCCAAGGAGAAGGGGCTGTCCATCCGGCAGACCGTGATCGAGACGAGCGCCCGGCAGTCCCTCATCGGCACGCCCGAGGCGGTCGCCGCCGAACTGGCGCGGTTCGTGCGCGAGGACGCCGCCGACGGCTTCGTCCTCGTACCGCAGCTCACGCCCGGCGGGCTCGACGAGTTCGTCGACCGGGTGGTGCCGCTGCTCCAGGAGCGCGGCGTGTTCCGTACGGAATACGAAGGACACACCCTGCGCTCCCACCTCGGACTGCCCGGCCCGGTGGGGGACGGGCAGACTTCGTGACGAGACGACAGGACGGATCGCCTGACGACGGGGCCGACCCCATGACGGCGGACGCGGCGACGGACACGACAGGCGCGACGGACGCGGCGGACGCGACGGACGCCGGGCAGCGGTGGCACGAGCACCGCCTGGAGACGGTCTCGGCGCCCTACGGCCCGCTCGCGCTCGCCGGAACCCTCCCCCAGTGCCTGAAAAGCGGCCTGGGGGACCCCCAGCTCGAGGACTTTCCGGGCGGTCGACTTCCGGACACCCCCGGGACCCGGGTGGCGGAAGAGGACGCCGTGGTGCTCACCGCGACCGATTCCGACGGCCTGACCGTGGACGGGAAGCCGTTCAGCGGGGAGGTACGGCTCGGCGCCGACACCGGACCGGCGGACGCGGCCCGGGTCGCGCACGGTGACCGGCGGCTGGTCGTGCTGGTCCGTGAGGGCGTCCGGGGGGTACGCGACTTCGACCCCGGCTCCGCGGCCCGGCACCGGTTCCCCGGCATCGACGCGACCCCCTACGACGCGCGCTGGGCGGTGCCAGGACGCTTCACCCCGTACGGCGAGGACCGTACCGTCCGGGTGCCGGGTGCCGGGTGCCGGGTGCCGGGTGCCGGGTGCCGAGCGCCGAGCGCCGACGGGCGTGAGCGTGGTCTCGGGCTCGGCGGGGAACTGGCGTTCGTCCTGGCCGGCAGCGGCTCACCCTCCAGGCGAGCGGGCAGGGCGACGGTTCGCTGTGGGCCGTGTTCGCCGACGCCACCAGCGGGGTGAGCAGCTACCGGTTCCGGTTCCCGTACTCCGGCGTACCCGACGCGGACGGACGCACGACGGTCGACTCAACCGGGCCGTACTGCCTCCGTGCGCCTTTGTGGATGCTTTCCTCCGCCCCTTCCCGCCGCCGGGGAACACATGTGACGTGGCGGTCGAGGCAGGGGAGCGCAACCTGGTCTGAGCTGGGGCAAGAGGCTGCAAGAGGGCTCAACTCACGCAGTTCGTTGAAGGCCTGACGGCCGAAAGGCGCCCTTGCGCCGACCGGCCGTTCGGCCGAATACTCCCCCTCAGCGCTTGTCAGGGTCACGGCGTGTCCGCAATCCGGACGAACGTCTGTCCCTGGCTGCGCCTCACGGGCCCCGACCCCACACGACGGGCCCCCGACTTCCCCTGGGAGGGAACGAAACGTGAGGATCAAGCGCACCACCCCCACCACCCCCACGAGCGGTATCTCGAGACGGACCCGGCTGACCGCCGTGGCCACCGGACTCGTGGCCGCCGCCGCCATCGCCATCCCCCACGCAAGCGCGGCCGACACCGCCACCTTCAGCACCGCCGAACTCAAGAGCGCCGGCGACTCGGTGCTCCAGGCGGACATCCCGGGCACCGCCTGGGCGGTGGACAGCAAGACCAACCGGGTCGTCCTCACCGCCGACAGCACCGTCTCGCAGGCCGAGATCGCGAAGATCAAGGAGCAGGCGGGTGACAACGCCGGCGCCATCACGGTCAAGCGCACCCCGGGCCAGTTCAAGAAGCTGATCACCGGTGGCGACGCCATCTACGGCGGCGGCTACCGCTGCTCGCTCGGCTTCAATGTGCACAGCGGGAGCACCTACTACTTCCTGACCGCCGGCCACTGCGGCGAGGTCGCCTCCACCTGGTACTCCAACTCGGGCCAGACCTCGACGCTGGGCACGAACGTCAGTTACAGCTTCCCGACCAACGACTTCGCCCTGGTGCGGTACACCAACACGTCGGTCGCGCACCCGAGCTCGGTCGGCAGCCAGTCCATCACCAGTGCGGCCACCCCGAGCGTGGGCACCACGGTCTACCGCCGCGGTTCCACCACGGGCACCCACAGCGGCCGCGTCACCGCGCTGAACGCCACCGTCAACTACGGCAGCGGTGACGTGGTCTACGGCATGATCCAGACCACGGTCTGCGCCGAGGGCGGCGACAGCGGCGGTCCCCTGTACGGGGGCACCGTGGCCTACGGTCTGACCTCGGGCGGCAGCGGCAACTGCACCTCCGGCGGCACGACCTTCTTCCAGCCTGTCACCGAGGCGCTGAGCTACTACGGCGTGAGCGTCGGCTGACGATCCCGCTCCACAGGTGAGGGGCGAGCCCCCGTACGCAACCGGCGTGCGGGGGCTCGCCCTTGCCCCGGGGCAGGGTTACCGTCGGAGTACAGGCAGTGATGCGTGGGCGGTGCTGTGGACCCTTGGGGGCCGGCGATGGTCGAGGAGCTGGTGGTGGCGGGCGTCGCACTGGTGTCCGCCGGAGCGGTGTACGTGGCGGCGGCGGCGCGGGTCGTCAAGCAGTACGAGCGGGGCGTGGTCTTCCGGCTCGGGAAACTCCGGCCCGAGGTGCGCGGCCCCGGGCTCGCCCTGATCCTTCCGGGTGTCGACCGGCTCCGGAAGGTCAACATGCAGATCGTCACGATGCCGGTGCCCGGGCAGGAGGGCATCACCCGGGACAACGTCACCGTGCGCGTGGACGCCGTCGTCTACTTCAAGGTGACCTCGCCGGCCGAGGCGGTCGTGCGGGTGGAGGACTACCGGTTCGCCGTCTCGCAGATGGCGCAGACCTCCCTGCGGTCCATCATCGGCAAGAGCGATCTGGACGATCTGCTGTCCGACCGCGAAAAGCTGAACCAGGGACTGGAGTTGATGATCGACAGCCCGGCCGTGGAGTGGGGCGTCACCATCGACCGGGTGGAGATCAAGGACGTCTCCCTGCCCGAGACGATGAAGCGCTCGATGGCGCGGCAGGCCGAGGCCGACCGGGAGCGGCGGGCCCGGATCATCAACGCCGACGCCGAGCTCCAGGCGTCGAAGAAGCTCGCCGAGGCGGCGAAGGAGATGTCCGAGCAGCCCGCCGCGCTCCAGCTGCGGCTGCTCCAGACGGTGGTGGCGGTCGCCGCCGAGAAGAACTCCACGCTGGTGCTCCCGTTCCCGGTGGAGCTGCTGAGGTTCCTGGAGCGTGCCCAGCAGCAACCGCTTCCCCCGACGTCCTCCACACCCCCGACGACTTCCACACCTTCGCCGCCCGGCGCGGAGTCGGGTTCCGGCCAGGACTAGACCTCACCGCCGCGTGAGTGGTTACTCACGCGTAGCGTTTGCAGTGCGAATTCTCCTGTGGTGGCCAGGGGATGCCCCGGGGTGGTGAAGGCGTGGAGGGCGCGTGGTGTTCACCCTGTGCGCGTCCTGAAGTCGACCTTGTGTGCTCCCAGTGCCGTTCGGAAGAGTGGGCGCCCGTCAGCCAGCCTTCCGGCCCGGCGCTGTCCCCACAACCGCCCGGGCCGCCCCCCCCCACAGGAGAACGCGAGTTGAAGCACCGACGCATATCCGGGCGGCGGACGGTCATGACGGGTGCGGGTATCGCCGCGCTCGTCGCAGCCGGAGTCACCTTCCAGACTGCGAACGCCAGTGAGCCTGCGAAGACCTCGCAGCCCGCCCCCCCTCTCGGCCCTCGCGGCCGGAAAGCTCGCCTCGACCCTCGGCCGGGACCTCGGCGCCGACGCGGCGGGCACGTACTACGACGCGAAGAGCAAGAGCCTCGTGGTGAACGTCCTCGACGCGGCCGCCGCGAAGACCGTCGAGGCGGCCGGCGCCAAGGCCAGAATCGTCGAGAACTCCCTCGCCGAACTGACCGGCGCCCGTACGACGCTCAAGGCGGACGCGTCCGTCCCGGGCACCGCCTGGGTGACCGACCCGACCACCAACCAGGTCGTCGTCACCGCCGACCGCACCGTCTCCGACGCCGAGTGGGCCAAGCTCGCCAAGGTCGTCGACGGACTCGGTCAGGTGGCCGAACTCCAGCGCACCAAGGGGGAGTTCAAACCGTTCCTCGCCGGCGGCGACGCCATCACCGGCGGCACCGGGCGCTGCTCCCTCGGCTTCAACGTGGTCAAGGGCGGCGAGCCGTACTTCCTGACCGCCGGGCACTGCACCGACGCCATCTCCACCTGGTCGGACTCCTCCGGCACCGCGATCGGCGCGGGCGAGGTGTCCAGCTTCCCGGACAACGACTACGGACTGGTCAAGTACACCGCCGAGGTCGACCACCCGAGCGAGGTCGACCTCTACAACGGCTCGGCCCAGCAGATCACCGGCGCCGCCGAGGCCACCGTCGGCATGAAGGTCACCCGCAGCGGCTCGACCACCCAGGTCCACTCCGGCACGGTCACCGGCCTGGACGCCACGGTGAACTACGGCAACGGTGACATCGTCAACGGCCTCATCCAGACCGACGTCTG
Source organism: Streptomyces sp. NPDC060002 (assembly GCF_042737245.1). NCBI lineage: Bacteria > Bacillati > Actinomycetota > Actinomycetes > Kitasatosporales > Streptomycetaceae > Streptomyces > Streptomyces sp. NPDC060002. Next base: position 87,988 of record NZ_JBHWUW010000026.1, on the reverse strand, counting down.
CGCCGAGCCCGGCGACAGCGGCGGCTCCCTCTTCTCGGGCAGCAGCGCCGTCGGCCTGACCTCGGGCGGCAGCGGCGACTGCACCTCCGGCGGGGAGACGTTCTTCCAGCCGGTGACGGAGGCGCTGTCGGCGACGGGGACGCAGATCGGCTGACGGTCCCGTGGCGCAGCCCTTCTGGGCAGCTGAAGTCCCGCCCCGCGCGCGAGGGGGCGGGACTTCACGCGTATCCGGCGCGGTGCGTCACGGCCTGCACCGCGCGTCCGCAGTGAGGATGACCGGTGCGCCGAGCCCCCGGTGGGCGGCAGGGCCCGGGGTGGCGAGGCCCGGGGTGGCGAGGCCCGGGGTGGCGGGGCCGGGGTGGCGGGGCCCGGGATGGCGAGGCCCGGGGTGGCGGGGCCCGGGATGGCGAGGCCCGGGGTGGCGGGGCCCGGGATGGCGGTGTCCTTCGCCTCGTCGCGGAAGGGGCCGGGGGAGGGGGCGCCGGGGGAGCTGTGGGGTGCGTCGGCGCCGGTGGTCGGTGTCATGTCCCCGCAGTTCCCCACAGCCCGGGGTGCGGGGTGTTTCCGCAGGTGGGAAGCGCTCTCATGGCTGTCGTACAGATGTTCGGAAATTGGTCTATGGTGGGGGTGAGAGAGTTGGGAACTGATGTTCGATTAACGGGAGGTGCGGATGTCAGGGTTCACGCATCTGCACACCGTCTCCGGGTTCTCCCTGCGCTACGGCGCCTCGCACCCGGAGCGGCTGGCCGAGCGCGCCTCGGAGCGGGGGATGGACGCCCTCGCCCTCACCGACCGCGACACCCTCGCCGGCACGGTCCGCTTCGCCAAGGCCTGCGCGAAGGCGGGCGTGCGCCCGCTGTTCGGGGTGGACCTGGCGGTGGCGCCCCCCGAGCGGCCGCAGGGTGACGCGTCCGTACGACGGGACAGGCGCCGCGCCCCCGTGCGCGGCGGCGCCTTCATCGACGAGTCGACACCCCGCGTCACCTTCCTCGCCCGCGACGGAGCCCGGGGCTGGGGTGACCTGTGCCGGATCGTCACGGCCGCGCACGAGAGCGAGGGCACCCCGCTGCTGCCCTGGGCCGAGAATCACGGCGCCGGCCTGACCGTTCTGCTCGGTCCCGCCTCCGACGTCGGCCGCGCGCTCGCCGCGGGCCGACCGGACCGCGCGGCGAAGCTCCTCACCCCCTGGCGGGAGGTGTACGGCGACGCCCTGCGGCTGGAGGCCGTCTGGCACGGGCGCACCGGCACCGGACCCGGTTCCCTGCGGCTGGCCGCCCGTACCGTCGGCTTCGCCGCCGAACAGCGGATCCGGCCCGTCCTCAGCAACGCCGTCCGGTACGCCGATCCCGGCCAGGGCCCGGTCGCGGACGTCCTGGACGCCGCCCGTCGGCTGGTCCCCGTCGACCCGGCGAAGGGACTGGACTCCGGGGAGGCCTGGCTCAAGGACGCGGGCGCGATGCTGGGCGCGGCCGAGCGGATCGTCGAGGCCGCGGGCTACCGGCGCGACACCGCGCACCACCTGCTGGAACAGACGCGGGCGACGGCCGCCGAGTGCCTGGTCGACCCCGAGGACGACCTCGGCATGGGCGCCGTCCACTTCCCCGAGCCGCACCTCGTCGGCGCGGGCCGCCGCACCGCCCAGCGGACGCTGGCCTCCCGGGCGGCGGCCGGGATGGTGCTGCGCGGTCACTCCGGGAAGCGCGCCCACTGGGAGCGGATGCACCGGGAGCTGGACATCATCGCCCACCACGGCTTCGCCTCGTACTTCCTGACGGTCGCTCAGGTCGTGGACGACGTCCGGGGGATGGGTATCCGGGTCGCGGCCCGCGGCTCCGGCGCGGGCTCGCTGGTGAACCACCTGCTCGGCATCGCGAACGCCGATCCCGTCGAGCACGGGCTGCTGATGGAGCGCTTCCTGTCCAAGGAGCGGGTCGTGCTGCCCGACATCGACATCGACGTGGAGTCCGCGCGCCGGCTGGAGGTCTACCGGGCGATCATCGGCCGGTTCGGCACCGAGCGGGTCGCGACGGTCGCGATGCCGGAGACCTACCGGGTCCGCCACGCCATCCGGGACGTCGGCGCGGCCCTGTCCATGGACCCGGCCGACATCGACCGCATCGCCAAGTCCTTCCCGCACATCCGGGCGCGCGACGCCCGGGCGGCGCTGGAGGAGCTGCCCGAACTCAGGTCGCTGGCGGAGGAGAAGGAGAGGTACGGGCGGCTCTGGGAGCTGGTCGAGTCCCTCGACGCCCTCCCGCGCGGAGTCGCCATGCATCCGTGCGGGGTGCTCCTCTCCGACGCCTCCCTGCTCTCCCGTACGCCGGTCATGCCGACCAGCGGCGAGGGGTTCCCCATGGCCCAGTTCGACAAGGACGACGTCGAGGACCTCGGGCTGCTCAAGCTGGACGTGCTGGGCGTGCGGATGCAGTCGGCGATGGCGCACGCGGTGGGCGAGGTGGCGCGGGCGACGGGGGAGCGGATCGACCTGGACACGCTGAAGGGTGGCGATCCGGCGACGTACCGGCTCATCCGGTCCACCGAGACGCTGGGGTGCTTCCAGATCGAGTCGCCGGGGCAGCGGGACCTGGTGGGGCGCCTGCAGCCGGCCACCTTCCACGATCTCGTCGTCGACATCTCCCTCTTCCGGCCCGGGCCGGTCGCCGCCGACATGGTGCGGCCGTTCATCGAGGCGCGGCACGGGCGGGCGCCGGTCCGGTATCCGCATCCGGATCTGGCGGAGCCGCTGCGGGACACCTACGGGGTCGTCGTCTTCCACGAGCAGATCATCGACATCGTCGCCATCATGACCGGCTGCGGGCGCGGTGAGGCGGACCGGGTCCGGCGCGGGCTGTCGGACCCGGAGTCGCAGGGGCGGATCAAGGTGTGGTTCGCACAGCACGCGGCGGTCGGCGGATATGACGCAGAAACGATTCAGCGGGCCTGGGAGATCATCGAGGCGTTCGGCTCGTACGGCTTCTGCAAGGCGCACGCGGTCGCCTTCGCCGTGCCGACGTACCAGTCGGCCTGGCTGAAGGCGCACCACCCGGCAGCCTTCTACGCCGGGTTGCTCACCCATGACCCCGGGATGTACCCGAAGCGGCTGCTGCTGGCGGACGCGCGGCGGCGGGGGGTGCCGGTGCTGCCGTTGGACGTGAACAGGTCGGCGGTCGCCCACCGTATCGAACTGGTGTCTGATTCGGCGTCTGGTTCGTCCGGTGCAGGGTCCGATCCGTCCGGCGCAGGGGTTTGGGGACTGCGGCTCGCCCTCTCCGATGTGCACGGCATCACCGAGGCCGAGGCGGCACGGATCGCGGCCGGACAGCCGTACGCCTCGCTGCTGGACTTCTGGGAACGGGCGCGGCCGAGCCGTCCGCTCGCCGCGCGGCTCGCGCAGGTCGGCGCGCTGGACGCGTTCGGCGCCAACCGGCGTGATCTGCAACTGCACCTGACCGAACTGCACCGGGGCGCCCGGGGCGCGGGCGGTGGCCAACTCCCCCTGGCGGGTGGCCGCAAGACCGACCCCGCCGGACTGCCGGACCTGTCCTCCGCCGAGAAGCTCAGCGCCGAACTGGGCGTGCTGTCCATGGACGCCTCGCGCCATCTGATGGACGACCACCGGAGCTTCCTCGACGAACTGGGCGTGGTGTCGGCGCGCCGGCTGCGCGAGGCCCGGCACGGTGAGACGGTCCTGGTGGCGGGCGCCAAGGCGGCCACCCAGACCCCGCCGATCCGGTCCGGCAAGCGGGTCATCTTCACCACCCTGGACGACGGCGCCGGCCTGGTCGACCTCGCCTTCTTCGACGACTCCCACGACGCCTGCGCGCACACCGTCTTCCACTCCTGGCTGCTGCTGGTGCGCGGGGTGGTGCAGCGGCGTGGCCCGCGCAGCCTCAGCGTGGTGGGCGCCGCCGCCTGGAACCTCGCCGAACTGCTGGAGGTGCGCCGGGACGAGGGGCTGGAAGGGGTCGCGGCCCGGCTGGCCGAACCCGGTGGCGCCCCGGACACGGGATCCCCGGACACGGGATCCCCGGACACGGGATCCCCCGACGCGGGCGCCGACGGCCCGGCGCGCGGCCGGCTCGCCGGTTCGGACGGGCTGCCCGCACCGGCGGGCTCGGCCGCCCGGGACGCGATGGAACAGCGTCGCATCCGCATGTCCACGGGGTACGAGATGCACCCCTGGGCCGATCTGCGCCCCGCGGGCGAAGGGACCGCGGTGGGAAGGAAGTTGTGGCACCAGAGTCCGGGGAGTGCGGGATGACCATCCTCTGCGTACGTTTCCAGCTGCCTTCGACGGACGAGGCCGCCCTGCCGGCGCTGCTCGGGCTGCTGGAGGAGTTCACACCGGTCGTCGAGGCGTTGCCCCCGGACGGGGCGCTGGTCGATCTGCGCGGCGCCGAACGGTACTTCGGGCGCACCGCGGTCGAGCTGGCGTCGGTGATCAGGGTGCGCGCGCTCGCGCTGCACGGGGTCGACTGCGTGATCGGCGCGGGTCCCGGCCCGATGTCGGCCCGCATGGCGCTGCGGGGCGCCCGGCCCGGGGTGACGTGCGCGGTCCCCGAGGGCGGGGTGCGGGAGTTCCTCGCCGAGAAGCCCGTCGTCGCGCTGCCCGGTGTCGGTACGGCGACCGCCCGCACCCTGTGCGAGTACGGCCTCGACACCCTCGGCCGGGTCGCCGCCGCACCCCTGTCCACGCTCCAGCGCCTGGTCGGCGCGAAGGCGGGCCGGGAACTGTACGAGAAGGCGAACGGCGTCGACCGCGGCCGGGTCGTGCCGAACGCCGTATCGCGCTCTCTGGCCACCGAACGCCCCTTCGAGCGCGACGAGTTGGATCCCGACCGGCATCGCCGCGCGCTTCTCTCGGCCGCCGGGGAACTGGGCGCCCGGCTGCGCGCCGTGGAGAAGGTCTGCCGCACCCTGACCCTCACCGTGCGCTACGCGGACCGCTCCTCCACCACCCGCAGCCGCACCCTCGGGGAGCCGACCGCGCACTCGGCGGCCCTGACGAGAACGGCGTACGGCCTGTACGAGGCGCTCGGTCTGCAACGCGCCCGGGTCCGCGCGATCGCCCTGCGCGTCGAGGCCCTCGGCCCCGCCGGCCAGGCCTCCCACCAGCTCACCTTCGACCCCGTGGACGAGAAGGTCCGCCGGATCGAGGAGGTGGCCGACCGGGTGCGGGCGAAGTTCGGGCCGGGGGCGCTGAAGCCCGGGACGCTGGCGGCGTGAGACAACGGCGGCCGCAGCGGGGTCAGTTGGCCCACAGGGGAGTGATCCGGGTCCCGTCGGCCAGCTCCGCCTCCAGGCCGATGGACGTGGTGACCCAGGAGAGCGCGGTGTGGTCGGTCGGGTTCTCGACGGCCAGGGTCGCCCCCGGATTGACGATCACCGTGTCTCCGGCCCTGATCCGCTCGGTGTCGCCGTCGAGCGTGAGGATCAGCTCGCCGACGAGCAGATGGAAGATCTCCTCCCGGTTGACGGTGTGCGCGGGAGCCTTCGTCCCGGCGGGGATCTCGCCCCTCCAGGCACACAGCTCCTTGCTGCCGGTGCGGGGAGTGGCGTACGAGACGAAGCGGGCGCCGTGGATCTCGTGGGTGACGGCGTCGGACGAACGGATGACGGGCATGGGTGTCCCCTGTCGGTTGCGGCTTCTGACGGGCGTCGTCGCTGGTCGCACGCCCGAAGGTGGTCAAGCTGCTTGACTGTCCGACCCTATGGTCAAGCTGCTTGACCAATCTGTCAAGAATGTTTCAATGCAGACGTGCAGAACTCCGAAGCCCTCGCCCTCACCGCCGCCCTGCTCGCCGCCGCGGGTGAGCTCACCCAGCGCATCAACGACGGCGTCCTCGCCCGTGGGTTCGAGGGGCGGCCCGCCTACGGCTTCGCCTTCACCCGGCTCGCCCCGGACGGCGCCACGGTCACCGAGCTGGGCGCGCACCTCGGGGTCACCAAGCAGGCGGCGAGTCAGCTCGTCGAGGAGCTCGTGCGGAAGGGCTATGTCGAGCGCCGCCCGCACCCCGAGGACGCGCGGGCCCGGTTGATCGTGCTCACCGAACGCGGTTGGGAGTGCACCCGGGCTGCGGAGGAGGCGGCCGCCGAGGCGGTGCGGGCGTGGGTCGCCGTGCTCGGCGAGGGGGAAGTGCGCGTTCTGCGAGACCAGTTGTCACGTATCGCCCCCCATGGCCCCATTCGGCCCGCTTGGTGACGGCATATCAGTGATCCCGGCCGGCGGTGGCTACCACTGGAAGTTTTTACTGACGCGTAACTTCACAGTTCAGCTACTCGCCCGTAACTTGACGAGTGAACAGCATCCTCGTGATCCGGGTCACAGGGCGTAGACCATCGCACCTCCCTTGAGCCGCAAGGAGATCACCCGATGCTGCCCTGGAAACGCGCGCTCAGACCACTCGCCGCACTGCTGCTGGCCGCCGCGGCCGCCACCGTCCCCGCCACCGCCGCCCACGCCGACTCCACCGCCACCGCCGCCGCCTCGTCGAGTGGCTGGAACGACTACCACTGCAAGCCCTCCGCCGCCCACCCCCGCCCCGTCGTCCTCGTGCACGGCACCTTCGGCAACTCGGTCGACAACTGGCTGGCCCTCGCCCCCTACCTCACGGTCCGCGGCTACTGCGTCTTCTCCGTCGACTACGGCCAACTGCCGGGCGTCCCGTTCTTCAACGGCCTCGGCCCCATCGACAAGTCGGCCGCGCAGCTCTCCACCTTCGTCGACAAGGTGCTCGCAGCGACCGGCGCCGCCGAGGCCGACCTCGTCGGCCACTCGCAGGGCGGCCTGATGCCCCGCTACTACCTGAAGTTCCTCGGCGGAGCCGCCAAGGTCAACGCGCTCGTCGGTATCGCCCCCGACAACCACGGCACCACGCTGAGCGGACTCGCCAACCTGCTGCCCTACTTCCCGGGCGCCGAGGACCTGCTCTCGGCGGCCACCCCCGGCCTCGCCGACCAGGTCGCCGGATCGGCCTTCCTCACCAAGCTCAACGCGGGCGGCGACACCGTCGCCGGCGTCCGCTACACCGTCATCGCCACCAAGTACGACGAAGTGGTCACGCCGTGGCGCACCCAGTACCTCAGCGGATCCGACGTGCACAACGTCCTGCTCCAGGACCTGTGCCCGGTGGACCTCTCCGAGCACCTGGCGATCGGTCTGTTCGACCGGATCGCCTTCCATGAGGTGGCCAACGCGCTCGATCCGGCCCGTGCCACCGCCACCACCTGCGCGTCCGTCTTCAGCTGACGAGCCGCCGGCTGACGAGCCGGCGCGCAGGTGTTCCGCCGGGGCCTGTCCGACCTGAGCCGCCGGTCAGGCCCCGGAGATTTCGAAGGGGACGGCGGCTCAGCGGCCGTGGCGTCCGCCGCTCACCGCCCGCCTGCGCACCGAACCGAACAGCAGCGCCGCGCCCAGCGCCAGGACGGCCGCGCCGCCCACCGCGAGATACGGGGCGCTGCCGTCGCCGCCGGTCTCCGCGAGGCTCCTGCCCGAACCCGATCCGGCACCGGCCGCCCTCGGCTCGTTGGCCGTGACGGGCGACCCGGCCGTGGCGGCGGGCTCGGTCGTGGCGGACGGCGCGCCCGTCGGGTCGGTCGTCGGGTCCGTCGTCGTGGTGGCGTCGTCGTCCCCGTGACCGTGGTGCTCGACCGTCGACTTGTCGGCGCCGTCCTCGATCTGCTCCTCGGAGGGCGCGGAGGCGGACGGCGCGGTACCGGAACCGGCCCCCGCCCCTGTGCCCGTGCCCGTCTCCGCGAACGTCACGTCCGAGCAGGAGTAGAAGGCCTCCGGGCTGTCCGAGCGCTGCCAGATCGCATACAACAGCTGCTTGCCCGAACGCTCGGGCAGGGTTCCGGAGAAGGTGTAGAAGCCGCCCGCCGCGACCGGGTCGGTGGCCGTCGCCACCGGGTGCTCGAGGTCGAGGTCGGACCAGGCCAGCGGCCCGGCGGGGTCGTAACCGGCCTTGGTGAGGTAGACCTTGAAGGTGCCCTTGTGCGGGGCGGTCACGCGGTATTCGAAGGTGTGCGAGCCGCTGCCGACGCTCGTCGCCGGCCAGTCGGCGCGGGCCAGGTCCAGGCCCTTGAACTCCTCGTTGTTCGCGCTGCACAGCTTGCCGTCCGGGATCAGCTCCTGGTGGCGGCCGTTGGCGTCGCCGACGCGGATGCCGTTCCAGTCGTACAGGGCCTGCGTCCCGCCCGCCGCGACGGCGGCCCTGCACGCGTCCGACTTCGGGCTCTCCGGACCTTCCGCGTAGCACTGGGCGACCCGGCTTACCGGATCGCCCATCGACCCGTGCGCGGCGGCGGGCCCGGCGGCCAGCACGGTCAGGGCCGGTGGGATCAGCCCGACGGAGGCGGCGACGGCGACGGCGGCGGCCTTGCGGCGTGCGGGCATGGGGGAACTCCTCGGAACCGGAACAGGTGGTGGCCTGATGTGTGCCGGAACCAAGAAACCGCGAAATCGCCTGCCCGGGACGGTCCGTGGCGATCTTTAGGGTCGCCTTAAGGAAGCGCTGAGACGGGGATCAGGTAGGTAGCGTCCAGGGCATGACGAACGAGGAGATCCGGCCAGCCACGGCAGCCGACGTACCGGCCGTGAAGGCCGTGACGGACGCGGCGTACACGCCCTACATCGAGCGCATCGGGCAGGTGCCGCAGCCCATGGAGGCGGACCACGCGGCGAACGTGGCCGCGGGGAAGGTGTTCGTGACCGGCGACCCGCTCGGCGGCGGGGTGGCCGGCCTCGTGGTGGTCGAGGCGTTCACCGACCACCTGTTCCTCGACAGCATCGCCGTCCGTCCCGACGCCCACGGCAAGGGCGTCGGGCGGCGGCTGCTGCACTTCGTGGACGCACACGCGCGAGCGCTGGGCCTCTGCGAAGTCAGGCTCCACACGAACGCGATGATGTGGGAGAACCAGGAGATCTACCCGAAGTACGGCTATGCGTCCGTGGAGCGGCGCGTGGACGGACCGTACGACCGCGTTCACTACCGCAAGCGGCTCGACTGAACGCGGCGTCGCTCAGCCGTCCGGCCACCAGGTGCGTGCGATGTCCTTGCGCACCTCGGGGCGCCCGGCCGGCCGTTCCTCGACCTCGTCACGGATCCGGCGGGAGTCCGTCTTCTTCAGGGGCTTCTGCACGGTCGTACGGCGCATGGCTGCCTCCTTCAGGTGCTACCGGGGTCCGCGTTCGCACGGAGGTAGACCCTTTGGGGGAGAGTTCCTCATCGGCCCCCGTTCTGTCAGTGGCGACTGTCACGATTCGATTGTCAGTGGTGGGTGTCACTCTTGGGCACATGAGGAAAAAGAGTGACGATCCGACCGCGCCGGGTGTCGACTGGGACGTGGCGGCGGCCGCCTTCGACGAGGAGCCGGACCACGGCCTGCGCGACCCCGGGGTGCGCGCCGCCTGGGCCCGGCGGCTGCGCGTCTGGCTGCCGGAACGCGGCTGCGACCTCCTCGATCTCGGCTGCGGAACCGGCAGCCTGTCGCTCCTCGCGGCCGAGCAGGGACACCGGGTGACCGGTGTCGACCTCTCCCCGGCCATGATCGACCTGGCCCGCGCCAAACTCGCCGGGCGTGACGCGGTGTTCCTCCTCGGTGACGCGGCGGCACCGCCGGTCGGCGAGCAGCGCTTCGACACCCTGCTCGTACGGCATGTGCTGTGGACCCTGCCCGACCCGGCCCGGGCCCTGCGGCACTGGCGCGGCCTGGTGCGCCCCGGGGGGCGGCTCGTGCTGGTGGAGGGCGTATGGGGGACCGTCACCCCGGTCGGCATACCGGCGGACCGGCTCACCGCCCTGCTGGCCCCGCTGACCGAGCACGCGCGCGTGGAGCGGCTGTCGCAGGACGCGGGGCTGTGGGGCGGGGCCGTGGCGGACGAGCGGTACGCGGTGGTGGCGACGGTGTGAGGCGGCGGCTGTGGGGCCGGGATCGCGACCGGCCCGACGGCTCCTCACTCCAGCAGCGACTCCAGGCCGCCCTCGACGGTGGCCAGCACCTCCAGTTCGTCGAGCGCGGTCACCGCGGCGGCCGCGGCCGCCGGGTCCCGCTCCGCCAGCCCGCTCTCCTCGAACTCGTCCTCGTCCAGTCGCCGTACGTCCGTCCCGTCGGCGGAGCGCCACAGGTCCAGGTCGAGGTCCTCGACGACCAGTTCACCGCCGGACAGCGTGGCCGGGCGGGTGATGTCGCAGTACCAGCCCTTCAGGGCGCCCGTCGCGTCGCGCACCTCCTTCACCGCGTACCAGCGGTCCCGCCAGTAGTACTCGGTGAAGACGTCACCGGCCTCGAAGCGGACGAAGCCGAAGTCGCGTACGGCGTCACCGGCCCACGGGGCGCGCACGGCGATCCGGGTGCCGTCGTCGGACAGCAGCTCGGCCGCGTAACGGATCTTCGTCCGGCCGCCCTTGACGAGGACGACGTCCACCGAACCCGCCGGCTCAGCCGAGTTCACGGACATGCCGCACCTCCGTCGCACAGATCTCGTACCCGAACCACTTGTTGACCGCGAGCATCGGCCCGTTGTCCGCGTCGTTGCCCGTGCGGGCCTCCGTGTACCCCGCCGCGCGGGCCCGGTGCAGCGAGTCGTTCTTGACGAGCTTGGCCAGGCCCCGGCCGCGGTGGCCGCGGGCGGTGCCGGTCATGCCCGTGGTGTACCGGCTGCCCTCGTGGGTGTGGGCCACGGTGAAGGCGACGGGGCGGCCGTCGGCCACGGCGACCGAGGTCAGCTCCCGGTCCAGATGGGGATGCTTCCAGTACTCGTCGACCCAGGCCGGGTAGTCCGTGAACTCGTTGGCGATGTCGCCGGGTTCGTCCGAACCAGCCTCCGCGTCCAGGGCGAACAGCGGGCGCGGGTCGTCGGCGAAGTCGGCGGCCGTGCGCAGCTCCACGCCGGGCGGGGGGTCCTGGAGCGGGGGCAGCGCGGCGCGGGCCAGGTCCAGGCGCAGGAAGTGCGCGGAGCGGCTCGACCGGTAGCCGTGCCGTTCGGCGAAGGCGCGGTCGGCCGGCTCGTCCAGGACCCAGGCGAACAGCTTCGTCGCCCCGTGGGCCGCCAGATGCTCCTCGGCGGTGCGGACCAGCAGGGTGCCAGCGCCGCGCCCGGTGCGCGCGGGGTCCACATACACGTTGAGGGACCCCTGGCCGGGCTCCGGGCTGTCCCGGGCGAGGCCCACCTGGGCCGTGCCGATGATCTCGCCGTCCTCCACGGCGACCAGCTTGCGGGCATGGGTGTCGGGGCGGGACAGCGAGAGGCCGTGCAGCACGGAGGCCGGGCTGAAGAACACATGGGGCAGGGCGAGGTGCCGGACCCGGATGAAGCCCTCGATGTCGGCGGGCGTCCCGGGACGCAGGTCACGCACGATGACGGTCATGTGAGCGCACGCTACGGTCGGGCGGCGCCCGGGTGCCTCCCATTTTCGGCTCCGCCCGCGCGCCCGTTCCCCTGCGGGTGCGGGACAATCGGCCCGTGACCTTGAAGATCCACATCGATGAGAGCGCCGCGCCGTACGAGCAGGTGCGGGCGCAGATCGCCGAGCAGGCGCGGTCGGGGGCGCTGCCGGTCGGCTACCGGCTGCCGACGGTGCGGGGACTGGCCGAGTCGCTCGGCCTCGCCGCGAACACCGTCGCCAAGGCGTACCGGGCTCTGGAGGGGGACGGGGTGATCGAGACCCGGGGGCGCAACGGCACGTTCGTCGCCGCGGCCGGACCTGCGGCGGAGCGCGAGGCGGCGGGCGCCGCGCAGGCCTACGCCGAGCGGGTGCTGCGGCTGGGACTCACCGAGGACCAGGCGTCGGCCGCCGTGCGGGACGCCCTGCGGGCGGCCTACGAGCGGTGATCGGCGGCGAGCGGTGATCAGTGGTGTGCGGCGGGCGCGCCCGGCGTACGGGTGACCCGCAGGGCTGCCTGTACTGCCGGACGGACGGGCCGACGTACAGCGTCCTGCCCCCAACGCCATACCTACAGGTACAGCCCCGCGTCCGAGCGCCCCCGGGGTTCCGGCAGCGAGGTCGGGGAGGTGCCCCGGCGCAGTGCGTACAGCTCGGCCAGGGTCGCGCCCTCGCGGCCGACACCCTCCTCCGTGCCGAGCCAGTCCACGGCCTCCCGGCGGGTCAGCCCGCCGACCTCGATACGGGCCAGACAGCGGCCGGGGCGGACGACGGCGGGGTGCAGGCGCTCCAGGTCCTCGTTGGTCGTGACCCCGACCAGGACGTTGCGGCCCTGGCCGAGGAGGCCGTCGGTGAGGTTCAGCAGCCGGGACAGGGCCTGGCCCGCCGTGTGCTTGGCCTCGCCGCGGATCAGTTCGTCGCAGTCCTCCAGAAGCAGCAGCCGCCAGCGGCCCTTGCCGGTGCCGTCCTCCTCGCCGATCGCGATGTCCATCAGATAGCCGACGTCGGAGAAGAGCCGCTCGGGGTCCAGGACGCAGTCGACCTGGCACCACTCCCGCCAGGAGCGGGCCAGCGTGCGCAGCGCCGAGGTCTTGCCGGTGCCGGGCGGGCCGTGCAGCAGGAGCAGCCGGCCGGCGATGTCCTCCGGGGTCGTCCCCATCAGCTGGTCCAGCGCATCGGCGACGGGCGCCGTGTAGTTGGGGCGCACCTCGTCCCAGGTGCCCGCGGAGATCTGCCGCGTGGTGCGGTGCGGGCCGCGCCGCGGCGAGACGTACCAGAAGCCCATGGTCACGTTCTCAGGCTGCGGCTCGGGTTCGTCCGCCGCGCCGTCGGTGGCCTGGTCGAGCACCTGCGCGGCCAGTTCGGCGGTGGTCGCGGTGACCGTGACATCGGCCCCGCGGTTCCAGCGGGAGACCAGCAGCGTCCAGCCGTCGCCCTCGGCCAGGGTGGCGCTGCGGTCCTCGTCCCGGGCGACGCGCAGCACGCGGGCGTGCGGCGGCAGCAGGGTCGCGCCGGAGCGCACGCGGTCGATGTTCACCGCGTGCGAGTACGGCTGCTCGCCCGTCGCGAAGCGGCCGAGGAACAGCGCGTCGACGACATCGGACGGGGAGTCGGAGTCGTCGACGTTGAGCCGGATCGGCAGTGCGTCGTGCGGGGGTACGGACATGCCGCCATGATCCGGCACAAGGGCGTCGCCCGCACCCGGATTCCGCAGTGCGCGAGGTACGCCCGGTGTGTCGGGTGTGCCGGACGCGCGCGACCGCTCCCGTTCCGCGTGCGTGGCCCCGACGGGCTCGGCCGGGGCCACCCCTCAGACCGGTCGCCGGAGTCGGCGGGCCCGCCGCACCAACGCGTAGCCCTTGGTGAGCGCGCGGTCCCTCACGAACGTCCGGCCGATCGCCCGCCCGTCGACGAGCCGTTCGAACTCCTCGGCGTCCGTGGTACGCCGAACCGTCACCCGCCGCAGGGCGTACGGCCCCTGGGCGCGCCGGGCGAGGGAGTTGCCCACGGCGAGCGCCTGGGCGAACCCGTGTCCGCGCACCGCCGTACGCACCCGGCGGCTGGAGTAGCCGTACGGGTAGGCGAACGACACCGGCGGGGCGCCCAGTTCGCCGGCGACGATGTCCCGGCAGCGGGTCAGCTCGGCGCGCAGCCGGGCGTCGTCGATCCGGTCGAGCTGCGGGTGGGTGTGGCTGTGGCCGCCGACCTCCACGCCGCCGTCCGCCAGTGCGCGCACCTGCCGCCAGTCCAGCATGGTGTCCAGGCCGCCCCCGGTGTCGTAGGCGCCCCGGACCCAGCCGGTGGTGACGAACAGGGTGGCCGGGAAGCCGTGCTCGGCCAGCGCCGGGAGGGCGTGCCGGTGCACGCCCTCGTAGCCGTCGTCGAAGGTGATCAGGACCGGGCGGGCCGGCAGTGGCCGGCCGGACCGCCAGCGGGCCGCCAGATCGGCGGTGGTGAGCGGGGTGAGGCCCCGGTCCGCGAGCACCGCCATCTGGTCGGCGAACGCCTCGGGCGTGACCGAGAGGGTGCGGGTGGCGTCGTTCGGGTCGGCGGTCACCGCGTGGTACATGAGGATCGGCACCCGCGCCCCTGTCATACGGCCCGCTCCACCTGGTCCACCGAGATCGGCACCACGGCGAACGTCGTCCCCGCCCGCCGCGCCCGCGCGCTGCCGACCAGGTACCCGCCGGCCGCCGTGAGCACCCCGGCGACGATCGCGGCCGCCCGCCGGGCCCCGCCGGGCCGGGCCAGCAACTGGTCGCGCAGTCCGCGGACCACACCGGCCGGCAACACCCGGGTGGCGTAACGGCGTTCGGACTCCAGTCCCTTGTCGACGCCGACGCTGCGCGCGACCAGTGCCTTGGACAGGCCCTCGGCGTAGGTGCGCGTGCGGAAGTACCCGAAGTGCTCGCGCGCCTCGGGCACCTTGTGGTGGATCACCGCGCGGTCGTCCATCAGCAGGATCGCGTCGGGTCTCGCGCGGCTGAGCCGGATGCACAGATCCGTCTCCTCGCCGCCCATCGGGCGTTTGCTGCCGTCGCGTCCGATGCCGCTGGCGAAGCCGCCCACGAAGTCGAACGCGGTGCGCCGGAAGGAGGCGTTCCCGCCGAGGATGTTGCGTACCCGGACCCGGCCGGGCGGCAGGCCCCGGTAGGAGCAGCCCACCACCCAGTCGAACTCGTCGGGGAACCAGTCGGGCCGACGGCCGGAGGACCAGACGGGCACCGCCCGGCCGCCCACGGCCAGGACCCGGGGATCGGAGTACGGGTCGGCGAACCGGCGCAGCCAGTCCCGTTCGGCGACGGCGTCGTCGTCGAGGAAGGCGACGACCTCGCCCCGGGAGGCGGCGATGCCGGTGTTGCGGCCGGCCGACAGACCGCGCGGGCCCGCGTTGGGCAGCACCCGCGCCTCGTCCGTCTCCTTGTACTCGCTCCTCAGCCGGTCCAGGAGCGTCGGGTTGTGGTCGACGACGACCAGGGTCTCCAGGGCCGGGTGGGTCTGTGCCCGCACCGAGGCGACCGCCGCGAGGATGTCCTCCCAGCGGTCCTCGGTGTACGCGCAGATGACGACGGAGACGTCGATCGTGCTCAAGACGCCTCTCCCCGTGCCGAGTCGAGCATCGGCGAGCGGCGGGTCACCCGGCGCAGCGCACGCCGGTTGGAGCGCTCCTTGAGGATCACCCGCAGCACGCGCAGCCCGTCGCGGACGGCGCGCAGGTTGCTGACGCCGTGGATGCGCAGGTACTCGTGGCTGGGGATCTCCTGCACCTTCAGGCCGGCCTTGACGACCCGGATGTTCATCAGGGTCTCGACCTCGAAGCCGGTGCAGTCCAGCTCGATCTTGTCCAGGCAGTGCCGCCAGAACGCGTTGTAGCCGTAGCACAGGTCGGTGTAGCGGGCGCCGAACTTGCGGTTGACGAGGGCGCACAGGACCCCGTTGCCGAGCCGGCGGATGAAGGTCATGTCGTCGGTGCCGCCGCCGTTGGCGAAGCGGGAGCCCTTGGCGAAGTCCGCGCCGGAGACGAGGGCGCAGACGTACGACACGATCTCGTTGCCGTCGGCCGAGCCGTCCGCGTCGACCATCACGATGATGTCGCCGCTGCACGCCTCGAAGCCGGTGATCAGGGCGTCGCCCTTGCCGCGGCCCTGCTGTCCGACGACCTTGACGCCGGGCCACAGTTCACGCGCGACCTGCACGGTGTCGTCGGTGGAGTTGCCGTCGACCAGGACCACCTCGTGGATCCAGTCCGGCAGGGTCTTGAACACGTACGGAAGGTTCTCGGCCTCGTTCATCGCGGGGATGACCACGCTCACCGGTGGCGCGATGGCCAGGTGGGAGGAGATGGGCCGGTACTTGCCGACGGTCGACGGGCTTTCGAGATCCTGGCCCGATGTCGCCGGTTGCAGAACGGAACTCATGAGTCTGGTCCCTCTCGTCCGGTGGGCCGCCCGCCCCTGGGCGGCCCGGAATCCACGTCCGGTTCGAAAGGGGGGTTCCTCACCCATGGCGGAGTGATCTCCGCGCAGACACGGGTGAGCTGGCAGAACTTACCGGCCACCGTCGAAGGACGGCAGCCGACCGCGCGGCACGGCCCGGTCACCAGTGCGGTCACCGAGCTCGGCACCCCCCTACCGCGCTCCCGCCCCGATACCGCCGCGGTCCCTGAGCCCTCCCCTGGAGCCGTTGCCGACGGTCCGATGCGAGTGAGATGTATGACGGTATTGATGATTACGCCCGGATGGCAAGCCCTTGGCGGCTCACTCCCCTTTTTGTTCGTTTGACCGTTACATCGTGATGCGTCCCCTTCGAAAGCAATCGGTACAGGAACGGACACGGGAACGGACATAAGTGTTCCCCGGAGGCCACGGAGCCTCCGGGGAACGGTGGTTCAGATCAGTACCGGGGGGGATCGGTACCGAGGATCAGGTGCCGCGCGGGTCAGGGGACGATCTTGAGGAGCTTGTTGGGTGAGCCGGTGCCCGGGCTGGTGACCACGTTCGAGGTCGCGCCGTTCACCAGCGCCGTGGCCACCTGGGCCGGGGTGGCCGAGGTGTGGCCCGCCAGGTAGACCGCGGCCGCGCCCGCGACGTGCGGGGTCGCCATCGACGTGCCGGAGATGGTGTTCGTGGCGGTGTCGCTGGTGTACCAGCCGGCGGTGATGGAGGAGCCGGGGGCGAAGATGTCCAGCACCGAGCCGTAGTTGGAGTAGCTGGCCCTGGCGTCGGTGCTGGTGGTGGCGCCGACGGTGATGGCCTGGGTGACGCGGGCCGGGGAGTACGAGGAGGCGTTGGCGCTGCTGTTGCCCGCCGCCACCGCGTAGGTCACACCGCTGGCGATGGAGTTGCGTACCGCCGTGTCCAGCGTGGTGGACGCGCCGCCGCCGAGCGAGAGGTTGGCGACCGAGGGGCCCGAGTGGTTGTTCGTGACCCAGTCGATGCCCGCGATGACCCCCGCGGTGGTGCCGGAACCGGCGTTGTCCAGCACCCGCACCGCCACGATCTTCGCCTTCTTGGCGACACCGTAGGTCGAGCCCGCGATCGTCGTGGCCACGTGGGTGCCGTGACCGTTGCCGTCGGAGGCGGTGGTGTCGCCGTCGACGGCGTCGTAGCCGTACGAGGCCCGACCGCTGATCTGGGAGTGGGTGATGCGGACGCCGGTGTCGATGACGTACGCGGTGACGCCGCTGCCGGCGGTGTCCGGGTAGGTGTACGTGCCGGACAGCGGGAGCGAGGTCTGGTCGACGCGGTCCAGGCCCCAGGGGGCGCTCGACTGCGTCGTGTCACTCACCCGGACGGTCTGGTTCTGCTCGACGGTGGCCACCGCCGGGTCCGCGGCCAGTCTCCTCGCCTCGGTGGCGGAGAGCGTGGCGGTGTAGCCGTTCAGCGCGGAGCCGAACGTCTTGCCGACGGTGCCGCCGTACCCCTTGACGAGGTTCTTGCCGGTGGCCGAGGACGCCTTGAAGCCGGCCTGCGACTTCAGGGTGACGAGGTAGCTGTCCTTGACGGCGGTGGGGGAGCCGGCCGCGAGGACCTTGCCCTCGGCCGGTGCGGCCTGGGCGGGGAGCGCGGTGAGCCCGCCGACGAGGGCGGCGGCCGCCACGGTGGCGGCGGCGGTTATGCGGGCCTTGTTGCTACGCAGTCGTGCCATTACGAGGGATTCCTCCTCTAGGCAGCCCGCGCCTGGGTCGGGCGCACGGCTGTGGGGGAGTGCGCGCGGTCGCGCACACGGCCTCGGACGTCGCGTTCCGTTCGCGGCTGAGGTAAAGCCTCGGCCGTCTACGGGCGTAGAACAAGGGAGTTGAGGGGTTGTCAACAACCTTGACATGAGCACGCAATGCCACGCGCACAAAGAGGCCACGAACGGTCCCGATCGGCGCCGAAAGTCTTGGCATGGACACTTCCGGTCAACATGCGTAGTTGGTACGACAGTTATGGCAGAGATCCTGCTAAAGGAGGTTCCATGAGACGTTCCCGACTTGTCGTATTCGTGAGCTCACTCCTCCTCGCCCTCGGCGCCGCCCTCACCGGCGCGGCCTCGGCGCAGGGCGCCCAACTCGCAGCCACAGGCGGCTATGTGGCGCTGGGGGACTCCTACTCCTCCGGAGTCGGCGCGGGCAGCTACATCAGCTCCAGCGGCAACTGCAAGCGCAGCACCAAGGCGTACCCGTACCTCTGGAACGCCGCCCACGCCCCCTCGTCGTTCACCTTCGCGGCCTGCTCGGGCGCCCGAACGGATGAAGTTCTGGCGAGTCAGCTCGGCGGCCTCAACTCCTCGACCGGCCTGGTCTCCGTCACCGCCGGCGGCAACGACGCGGGCTTCGCCGACGTCATGACGACCTGCGTCACCGGCTCCGACAGCACCTGCCTGTCCCGCATCAACACGGCCAGGGCCTACGTCGACTCGACGCTCCCCGGCAAACTCGACACCGTCTACTCCGCCATCCGAGCCAAGGCGCCCAACGCACGCGTCGTCGTCATCGGCTACCCCCGCTTCTACAAGCTCGGCACGGTCTGCCTGGGCCTGTCCGAGGCCAAGCGCTCCGCCATCAACAACGCGGCCGACTACCTGGACGCCGCGACCGCCAGGCGCGCCGCCGCCCACGGCTTCGTCTTCGGCGACGTCCGCACCCCGTTCACCGGCCACGAGATCTGCTCCGCCAGCTCCTGGCTGCACAGCCTCAACTGGCTGAACATCGGTGAGTCGTACCACCCGACCGCGTCCGGTCAGTCGGGTGGCTACCTGCCGGTCCTGAACAGCGCCGCCTGATCCGTCAGCTCCGTCAGCTCCGTCAGCACCGTCACTCCGAGGCGGAAGGTGAGGGGGAGGCCCCGTCCGTCGGGGTCTCCGTCTCGCAGGTGACCGAGAACGGCACCGAGTTGGACGTCGTCTTCACCGGCTCCCGGATCTCGACGGCGATCGAGTTCTGGTACGTCCCGCTCTCGGCGTACGTCGACACGATCACTTGGTCCTGCTTGGACTTCCCGCCGCCCGAGGGGAAGTCGAGCGTCTTCCAGGTCTGGCCGGAGAGCTCACCGTCCTTCGACACCCAGCGGTAGGACACCGTCGCGGGCAGCCGCCCCACCGTGATCGTCGCCGTGAAGGCGGGCGCGTCGCCGTCCGGCGGCGGACAGCTGCCCGAGTAGTCCGTGTGCGCGCCGGCGACGGTGACCGAGACGGTCTGCGCCGGGGCCTCGGAGCTCGCGCTCTCGCTCGGACTCGGGCTCGGGCTCGGCGACTCGCTGCTCTCCGCGCTCGTCTCCGGCTGCGTCGGAGGCGAACTCAGGATCCCTGTCGCGCTGTCGGTGACCCCGCCGCCGGCGTCGCCACCACCGTCGTCGTGGTTCAGCAGCCCGTACGTCAGCCCGGCGACCGCCAGCGCCAGCATCACCACACCGGCGACGAGGACCACACCGGCGCGCCGGCTCCGGTGCGGCTCCGCCGAGCCGTTCGTCGTCGCCGGGGCGGCCGACCAGGACTGGGGCGGGGTCGGGGCAGACGGCTCCTGGCGGAACGGCTCCGCCGGGGTCGAGGCCGTCGGCGGATACGGCGCGAACGGCGCCGGTGGCGTCGAACGGATCGTGTCGCGGCGGGGAGCGCCGCCCGCGGCGACGAGCCGCAGGTCCTGCTCGGCCCGGTCGGCCGGCAGCCGCTCGGCCGGGTCCTTGCGCAGCAGCCCCTCGATCACGGGCGCGAGCGGCCCGGCGCGGTGCGGCGGCGGCAGCTCCTCGTCCACGATCGCGCGCAGGGTGCTCAGCGGCGTGTCGTGCCGGAAGGGGGAGTTGCCCTCCACCGCCGCGTACAGCAGCACGCCCAGCGACCACAGGTCCGACTCGGGCCCGGGCGTGCGCCCCAGCGCCCGCTCCGGCGCGAGGAACTCGGGGGAGCCGATGACCTCTCCGGTCATCGTCAGCGCGGAAGTGCCCTCGACGGTCGCGATACCGAAGTCGGTGAGCACGACCCGGCCGTCGTTCGACATCAGCACGTTCGCCGGCTTCACGTCCCGGTGCAGCACCCCGGCCTCGTGCGCGGCCCGCAGCGCGGACAGCACCTCGGCGCCGATGTGCGCGGTCCGCGCCGGTTCGAGCGGACCCTCGGCGTCCAGCAGCTCGGCGAGGGAGATCCCGCGCACGATCTCCATGACGATCCACGGCCGCCCGTCCTGCGTGGCCACGTCGTACACCGTGACGACGTTCCGGTTCGCGACCCGGGCCGCGGCCCACGCCTCGCGCTCCAGCCGCGCGTACATCCGCTCGACGTCCGAGGCCGCCAGCCCGTGCGGTGCACGCACCTCCTTGACGGCGACCTCGCGGTGCAGCACCTCGTCACGGGCCCGCCACACCGTGCCCATGCCGCCCTCGCCCAGCGGGGTCAGCAGGCGGTAGCGTCCCGCGATCAGACGTTCACTGCCCGGTTCTTCGGACACCGCGCCCCCATTTCGCTCTTCGTATCCGGGCGAAAACCTCCGCAACCCCACAAACGTAGCTCAGCCGAGTACGGATGCGGCCCCCTTGAGTACCAGTCCGGCGCCGAGGGCGACGACGAGGAACGCGGACCACAGGGGCAGGTTGCGGCGGACCAGCGTCACGACCGGGTGGGCCGTCCAGCGCGGCTGCCGGTCCAGCAGACGGGTCGTCCCCGCGCCCAGCCTGACGACGGCGAACCCGGCGGCGGTCAGGGTCAGGGCCAGCCCGACGCCGTACGCGACGACGAGCAGCAGCCCGAACCAGGCGTGTCCGAGCGCCGCCGCGCCGACCAGGACCACCACGGCGGACGGACTGGGGACCAGGCCGCCGGCGAAGCCGAGGAGGAGCGTGCCGCGAAGAGTGGGGGCGACGGCGTGGGTGTGGGTGCGGCCGCCGTGGGAGTGCGTGTGGGTGTGGCCGTGATCGTGGCTGTGGTCGTGACCGTGCTCGTGGTGGCGGTCCTGGCCGTGGTCGTGACGGTGCCCGTGGTCGGGCCCGTGGTCGGGCCCGGCGTCGTGATGGGCATGGGTGTGCGGGGTGGGGGCGCCGACCAGGGCGAGTTGACGGTCGGGGGTCTGCGCGGGCTCGTGGGGGTGCGGGTGCCCGCCGGCAGGGTGGGGGTGGGGGTGAGGATGCGGGTGGGTGTGTCCGTGGGGGCTGTCGGGGCCCCGGCCGCGCCAGGCCCGTCGTGCGAGGCCCGCGCCCGCGAAGAGCACCAGTGCGCCGCTCGCCAGGCCCAGCCAGGCGATCACCGAAGGCGCCGCGGCCGAACCGGCGGTGACGAGGAGGCCGAGGGCGACGACGCCCAGGGTGTGGGTGACGGTGACGGAGGCGGCGAGCGGCAGGACGTCCTTCATCCGGGCCTTGCCGCCCCGGGCGGCCGCCGTCGCGGCCATGATGGTCTTGCCGTGGCCGGGCGCGACCGCGTGCATCGCGCCGAGGCCGATGGCGATCACCAGGGCCAGCGCGGCGAAGCCGACGGTGAGGTCCTGCCGGGCGACCAGATTGTCCAGGGCCCGCGTCCAGCGGTCGGCGCCCCGCGGCAGCACGGACGCGGCCGGCGCGTCCCGGTCCTCCTCGACGAGGGCCGCGCCACCGGGCCGCACCCGCACGGAAGCGGTCGAGGTGTCGGCGGGCGAGGAGAGCAACTCCTTGGGATAGCTGGTGAGTTCGGATGAGACCGACTTCTTCGGCACATCGGAGTCGGCGAGCGTCATCCGGTCGCCGCGTGCGGTGATCTCGCGCCAGCCGGGCCCGGAGGAGGCGCCCTCGCTGTGGAAGGTGAGGGAGACGGTGTCCTCGCCGGACACGGCGGGCAGCGGAGCCGTCAGCCCGCACTCCACGCGCAGGGTGTCGAGCCCCGCCTGACCGGGCCGTACGACCGCCTCGGCGGCGCCGGCCGTGAGGGTGACGGCCCGGCCGTCCACGGTCAGCCTGCTGCCGGTCGCCGCCGTCGCGCAGCGCTGCCGGGCCCACTCGGTCATCCCGAGCCGTTCGATGTCCGGCTTCGCCTGGGTCGCCGGGATCTCGGCGAGGTCCTCGACGTGGTCGACACGGAGCCGGCCGGGGGCGGCGACGAGACCGTCGTAGCGGTTGACGGTGAAGTTGCCGAGAGGGTGCGCGCTCGCGTCGGTGGAAGGGACCAGCGCGAGCGCGCAGCCGGCCGTGAACACGGCCGCGCAGGAGGCCAGCAGACGACGGGAAATCACTTGCTCGCCTCCAGCGTCTTGAGCGCCGTACGGGCCTCGCGGGCGCCGAGCGGCGAGAAGCCGGGGTTCACCTTCAGGGCGGCGGCGAGGTGGGTACGGGCGTCGGCGGGGTGTCCTGTGGCCTTCTCGATCACCCCGCGGTGGTAGAGGAAGGACGCGTTGCGGTAGCCGGTGGCCGTGGCCTGCCGGGCGTAGGGGAGGGCCTCGGCGTCCTTGCCGTTGACGTGCAGGGCCCAGGCGAGGGCGTCCGCCGTGTGCACGGTGTGCCGGCGGGACCAGTCGTCCCGGGCCGCGCGCAGGGCCGTCGCCCGGTCGCCGTGGTCGGCCGCGGCGAGCGCGGTGTCGAGGTCGGCGTTGACGCCGTTGGCGCGGGCGATGGCCGTCCACGCGTCGACGAGGAGGTACTGGTTCTCGGCCTTCGCCGCGTCTCCCTCGCGGCCCCGGGCCTCGTACAGCTCGCCCAGCTCCACCAGCGGTCCGGGGAGCGGATAGCGGGCGACGATCAACTCCAACCCCTTGATCGCCTCCGCCTGTTGTCCGCTCGCGGCCTGGGCGCGGGCACGGCCCTCCAGCGCGGGGAGGTAGTTCTCGTCGGCGGCGAGGGCGCGGGCGTAGTGGGTGAGCGCGGTCGGGTAGTCGCCCTGGTTCCAGGCGAGTTGACCGAGCTGGGCGGCCACGTAGGCGATGTCGCCGGGTGAGGTCGACGCGGCGAGCGCCCGCTCCAGGACCCGGCGGGCGGTGGTGACGTCGCCGCGCAGTTCGTGGACGTACGCGTAGCGGGTGAACACCGGTACGCCCGGCCGCCGTTCGTCAGCCGTCTGCACGGCCTCCTCGGCGTCGTCGTACCGGCCGAGTTCGACGAGGGCGTCGATACGGGAGCACAGGGCGCGCTCGCTGTAGGGGTTCTGCTTCAGCGCCTGGCCGGCCAGGTCCAGGGCGTTCGCGAAGTCGTGCCGGGCGGCGGCGAGGGCGGCCCGGCCGGCGAGCGCCTGGTCGTTGTCGGAGCGCAGCGAGAGGGAGCGCTTCAGGGCCTGCTCGGCCTGCGGGTAGCGCGAGGGGTCACCCTTGGTGCGGGCCTGTTCGACGTAGGCGAGCCCGAGGGTGGCCCAGCCGCCGAAGTCCCTCGGCTGCGCCCGGAGATGGGCCTGGAGCGCGGTGATGCCCGAGTCGAGGTCGCCACTGGCGAGCAGCCCGGGGGAGACCGCCGCGGCGGTCGACACGGGCACGTTCTGCCCGTCCCGCACCGCGCCGAGCGCGATCGCCCCGGCGGTGAGCGCCACGGCCAGCATGGCGGCGCAGGCGCTGAGCTGAGCGGCCCGCCACCGACGCCCGGCAGCCCCCGCCCGTCGCACGGCGGCGACCCGCTCGTCGCCACCGGCAGCGAGTTCGCCGCTGCCACGGTCGCCGGCACCACCGCGGTCATCGGCGTCACCGCCGGCCTCGGCATCCGCGGCTGCACAGCCGTCGGCCTCCCTGGCTTCGGCTTCGGCTTCGGCCTCGGCCCCAGCTTCGGCTTCTGCCCCAGCCCCAGCCTCGGCTTCTGCCTCGGCCTCGGCCCCGGCTCCAGCCTCGGCTTCTGCCTCGGCCTCGGTAGGGGTGCCGGCTTTCGTGTTCCCGGGCTTTGCCGCGGCCGTGGCCGCGGTCTGCGTGTCGGGGGCTTCCTCGGGGCTCGGGCCGGGGTTCGGCGCCGGTCGGCCGGAGTCCGCGGGCTGTCCGCCGGAGGCGGGTGTGCCGGAGTCCGGTACCGGTCGGGTGGGCTCCGGTTCGCCGTCGTTCGTCCGCGGGGACATGCCCTCTCCTAGGTCGCCTCGGGTCGTTCAGCCTGCTCGCGTGGGGGCGGCGCGGCCCGCGCCGTGGGGGATGAGTACGCGGGCCGCGCCAGTCTGTGGGGCGGGCCGGGGAGCGCAGGATTCTCCCCGGCCCGCTCAGGAGGAGGGCCCAGTGGGCCCCGCTCAGGAGGAGGGCCTAGTAGGCCCTCCGCCGCCCGCGCCACCACATCAGCCCGCCGCCGATCAGCAGGATTCCGGCGGCGCCGGCGCCCGCGGAGGAGGCGATGAGGGTGGTGTTGCCGGTCGAGCCGGAGAGGGCGTCGCCGAGCTGGCTGCGGGTGGCCGCGTCGGTCTTGGCGGTCGCGCCGCGCGAGCCCTCGGTGGGCAGGGCCACGTACGGGAAGTACTTCTCGAAGGACTTGTCGTTCTTGTCGACCGCGTCGCCCAGGTCGTTCTTGGAACCGACCAGCTCACCCTCGACGACCTGGAGCGAGGCGTCGATCACGTCGTCGGTGAGGCGACGGCCGTTCGGGAAGCCCGCGTTGTCGCCGTCCAGGACACCGAGCCGCTTGGGGCTGGCGGTCGGCTTGATCGAGGTGTTGAGGCGGAGCTCCTCCGACGGGGTCACGTACGGCGGCTGGTTGAGGCCCTTGACGCCCTTCAGGAACACGTCGACGAGGTCGTTGCGCGGCTCGGCCGGCGCCTTGATCTTGTAGATCGCCTCTATGAGCTTCGGCAGCTCGGGGTTGGTGACGTTCTTCAGGAACTGGCCGTCGTCCTTGGGCTCGGACGCGTTGAACTTGTCCTTGTCCTTGATCGGGTTGACGACCTCGTTGACCAGCGGCATGCCGAGGCGCGAGACCTGGGAGTAGTGGCCCTGGGCGTTCTCGCGCTGGGTGGTCGACCAGATGCCGACGATCGGCTGGTGCTCCGACTCGGCGATCATGTCGCTCGGGACCTGCAGCGCGATCGAGTTGACGTTGTAGCCCTTGAGCGTGTCGTTGCCGACCTCGGAGAGGTCACCGCCGTACAGCAGGTCGAAGACGCGCAGGTCCAGGAAGAACGGGTCGTCGGCCTGGCCCGCGAAGGTCTTGGCGCCGTTGGGAAGCTTGTAGATCGCGTGGTCGCGCAGCTTCGCGTAGTCCGGCATCGAGGCCTTGCCCACGTTCGACGGCGCCACCGGCACGTCGTCCGCGATCTTCGTCTCGTGCTCGACCTTCCCCTTCTTCGACTTGATCAGTTCGAGGTCGTACGTCTGCGTGATGTTGAGGTCGGCGTCGTCCAGGCTCTCGACGACACCCGTGTTGTAGAGGAACGTCTTCTTGTTCTTCACGTGCGTCTTGAAGGTGTAGCGGAAGGTCAGATCCTCCTTCGCGTCACCGTTGTTGTCGATGTGCAGGTCGTACTGGGCGTCCTCGGCGAACGGGAAGAAGTTGGGACCGCCGGCCGGCTCCTCGAAGGGGATCCAGTTCGCGACGATCGTCGTCGTGTCCGGGTGGTCCGGGCTGACGAAGGCGTACACGTCGGTGTTGTCGTACTGCGGGGTGCCCGAGATGAGGGGGGCCTCGCGGTGGCTGGAGGCATAGGCCGCCCCCGGCACCAGCGTGGCCACGCCGGCGGCTGCGAGCCCCCCGGCGGCCAACGCACCGCAGACGAGGGTCGCGACGCTCCTGCGTCCGTTGCCGCTCCTGGAGAAAGCTGTCATGCCGTCCGTCCTCTGTGCCAAGTTGCCTGACGGACAGTGATACGGAGCGGGGGGTGGTTTTGGATTGGTCGAATCCCAAAAACTTTTTCTTTCCTGCTCACCCGCGTTTTCGGCCCTTCGATACGTACCCCCCATCCGGAGGTGTGTTCGTTTGCGAATGCCTGGTGTGACGGGGCGGCCCGGGTGCGGCGGCCGCAGGGAGGGGGACCGCATGGAGGCGGACGAGCTGCTGGTGCTCGTGGCTGGGGGCGACCAGCGCGCATTCGAACAGCTCTACGGACTGGTGTCGGGGCCGGTGTTCGGGCTCGTGCGCCGGGTCGTCAGGGATCCCGCGCAGTCGGAGGAGGTCGCCCAGGAGGTGCTCCTGGAGGCCTGGCGCTCGGCCGGCCGCTTCGACCCGAACCGGGGCAGCGCCCTCTCCTGGATCCTCACCCTCGCGCACCGCCGCGCCGTCGACCGGGTGCGCAGCGCCCGCGCGGCCGTGGACCGTGAGCAGCGCGAGGCGTCGCGGTATCACGACCCCGCCTTCGACCAGGTGGCGGAGGAGGTCGAGGCGGGCCTGGAACGCCAGTTGGTCCGTCGCTGCCTCGACCGGCTGACGGCGCTCCAGCGTCAGTCCGTCACCCTCGCCTACTACGACGGCTACACGTACCGTGAGGTGGCCGACCGGCTCTCGCTGCCGCTGGGCAC
Source organism: Streptomyces sp. NPDC060002 (assembly GCF_042737245.1). Taxonomy (NCBI): domain Bacteria; kingdom Bacillati; phylum Actinomycetota; class Actinomycetes; order Kitasatosporales; family Streptomycetaceae; genus Streptomyces; species Streptomyces sp. NPDC060002. The sequence goes on along the minus strand of NZ_JBHWUW010000026.1, from coordinate 61,768 downwards.
GGTCAAGACCCGGATGCGTGACGGACTCACGCGGCTGCGCGACTGCCTGGGAGGTGCCGCATGAGTGTGCTCGGCCTGTTCCGCCGCGAGGACCTGCACTCGCTGGCCGCCCCCTATGCGCTCGACGCCCTCGAACCCGACGAACGCCGCCGCTTCGACAAGCATCTGACGGGTTGCGACCGCTGCTCCGCCGAGGTCCGGGTGCTGGCCGAGGACGCCGTCCGGCTCGCCTGGTCCCAGGCCACGCAGCCACCGGCGGCCATGCGCACCCGGGTACTGGCGGCCGTGCAGAGAACGCCGCAGGAGTCCTCCCGCGCTCCGGTACGGGAGCGCGTGCCCCAGCTGCCGCCGCACGTCTGGGGCACGCAGCCGCCGCCCGGACGCTCCCGTACGCCCCGCGCGCGCCGCCCGCTGTTCGTGCCGTTCGCCACGGCCACCGCCGCCGCGGCCCTCGTCGTCGCCTCGCTCTTCGCCGTCCAGGCGGGCCGCGCGCAGGACGAGCTGAACGCCGAGCGTGCCCAGGCGCGTGAGATCGCCCACGTTCTCGCAGCTCCCGACGCTCGGGCGAGCACCGGGAAGGACGCGCAGGGCCGCAGTATCGGAGTGATCGCCTCCGCCGAGGAGGGGCAGGCGATCGTCACCCTGAGCGGATACGCGGAGCTGCCCACCGGTCAGGTGCATCAGCTGTGGCTCATGCGCCCCGACGCGCAACCGCGCTCCCTCGGGCTCTTCGACGGCGACACGCCCCTGGTCGCCACCGGCCTCGACAAGGTCGCGACATCACTCGCTGTGACCGTCGAGCCCGACGGGGGATCACCACAGCCCACTACCCAGCCGGTTGTCCAACTCACCCTGAAATCGGTTGGATTCGGAGAGTGATCGGAGAGGCGTCGTCAACCCCCTTACGGGGAAGGTGAATCCTGTGAGCTCGATACATGTGTGCCTCGACGGGGCGATAGGGTTACCCTGCCCGGGCCGGGTGGACTCGTACGGGTGGGGAGTGACATGGAACAGATAACGATGCACAGCAGGGCGCGGGTCCCTGCGATCACCTGCGGGAGCAGCGCGACCAGTTCGCGCCTCGACCGCCATCTCTCGGTGCTGGCGGGCCCCGCCATACCGCAGCGCGAGACGCTCGAGGCGACCTCGCTCATGCGGGAACTGACCGCGCGTGAGCCCGCGCGCGGCCACGGTCCCAAGACGACGCGGGCACGGGTGAGCCGCGTCTCGCTCTTCGCGCCGCTGCGCCGACTGCGGCGTTCGCTGTTCGGAGGCAGCAAGCACTGACCGGCCGGCGCGTGCTCACGTACTGAGTCCCGCGCTCAGGCGGCCACACCGTCCCGGCGCAGCGCTGCGATCTCCTCGTCCGTCATCCCCACGGCGCGCAGCAATGCTTCGGTGTGTTCCCCGAGCGCGGGCACGTCTCCCATTCGTGCCTCCGCCCCGCCCGGCAGCGTGATCGGCGGCAGCAGTGCCCGCAGCGGCCCGACCGGCGTCCCCACCTGCCGCCACCGCTCGCGGGCCGCCAGCTGCGGATGGTCCGCCAGCTCGTGCAGATCTCTCAGGCGTGCGCAGGCGATGCCCGCGCCCTCCAGCCGGGCGAGCGCCCCGTCGGCGTCCAGGGCGCCCAGTGCTTCGGCCACCAGCGCGTCCGTACGCACCCGGTTCACCACTCTTGCCGCGTTCGTCGCGTACGCCGGATCCGTCCCCAGTTCGGGTCGGCCGAGGACCTGTTCGGCCAGCCTGCGCCACTCCCGGTCGTTCTGCACGGACAGCAGCACCCGCCCGCCGTCGGCGGTGGCGTAGGCGTCGTAGGGCGCGATCACCGCGTGCGCGAGGCCGGTGCGGGCCGGGGCGGCGCCGCCGTGCATCGTGTGGTGCAGCGGATGCCCCATCCACTCCGCGAGCGCCTCCAGCATCGACACCTCCACCGGCCCGCCCCGCCCGGTGGTGCCCCGCCGCACCAGCGCCGCCAGCACGCCCGAGAAGGCGTACATGGCCGCCGCGATGTCCGCCGCGGGGATTCCCGCCTTCACCGGCTGCTCCGGCGTCCCGGTCACCGACACCAGCCCCGCCTCGCACTGCACGAGCATGTCGTACGCACGCTTGTCCGCGTAGGGTCCGCTCGCCCCGTACCCGGAGATGTCCACGGCGACCAGCCGCGGATGCGCCGCGCACAGGGTGGCCGCGTCCAGACCCAGCCGGGCCGCCGCCCCCTGCGCGAGGTTCTGCACGAACACGTCCGCGCCCGCGATCAGCCGCCGTACGACGTCCTGGCCGCGCGGGTCCTTGAGGTCCAGTGCGATGGACTCCTTGCCCCGGTTGCACCACACGAAGTGCGAGGCGAGGCCGGCGGCGGCCGTGTCGTAGCCACGGGCGAAGTCACCGCCGTCGAGCCGTTCGACCTTGATCACCCGGGCGCCGAGGTCGGCGAGCTGCCGGGTGGCGAACGGGGCCGCGACCGCCTGTTCGACGGCGACGACGGTGAGGCCCTCCAGGGGCGGCGGCAGCGGCGGGGGGCTCTGGTCCATGAGGTGGATGCTAGATCAGGGCGAACTGGCCCTCCGGGCCCTCCTCGTGGTGGTCGAGGACCGTCGCCGGGTGCCGGGCCGGGTCCGGGACCGGCAGGACGCCCGCCGCGCGCAGTTCCCTCGCCGTGATCGTGTCCGGCACCGTGAACTCCTCCTGCCGGGCGCGCGCTTCCGCGAACAGCGCCGACACGGTGATCAGTTCGAGGAGTTCGGAGGTCCAGGTCTGCGGCCAGGTCTTCGGGCGGATCGCGGACAGGGTGCCCGGCTCGGGCTCCGCCGTCCGGGCCGCGAACCACTGCTCCAGGACCCGGACCCCGCCCGCCGCGAAGTCCCAGGCCGCCGGCGGGACCGGGGAGACACGGCCGCCGTCGAGGTGCAGGGTCTCCTCGTCGCGGTCGTAGCGCAGCGTCAGGGGCCGGTCGGGCAGCGGGGCGCGGACATAGGGGCGGCGGCCGCCGGGGAGCCGGGGACGGTCGCCGTCGCGCCGGAGCAGCCACAGGGCGTGACGGCCCAGCTCCACACCGCGGGCCCACAGCTCGGGGTCCCGGGTGAGCGGGACGGTGAGGTCGGGGCGGACGGCGGTCAGGGTCCAGGCCAGGAAGTCCACCGGGTCGGGGGAGTGGCCGAGATGCTCCAGCAGGCCCGGCGTCAGGTTGGGTTCCGCGCCGCCGGGGCGCCGGTACAGCGGGCGGATCCGGCCGGGGCGCGCCAGCGGGATCAGGGAGGTCGCGAGCAGGGGCGGGCCCGGCGGGGACGGCGCCTGCACCACGAAGACCTGGTGCTGGTCCGCCACCCGCCACAGCTCCGGGCGGGCCGCGTCGATCAGCCGGTGGTCGGGGATGAGCCAGTGTTCGTCGAAGGGGGCGGCCAGTACCCGTACCGGCTCGGGGCAGGGGCCCGAGGCGCGGGCGAGCTTCTCCGTGCCGCCGAGGTGGCCGGGCAGCTGCCCGACCGCCGTGTGCAGGGTGCGTGAGCGCGTCGGCTCGAACAGGGCCTCGCGGCCCGGGCCCTCGGCCTTCACCAGGGCGTTCCAGCGGGCTTTCAGGGAAGCCGGGTCGGGGTCCGTCGGCCAGCCCCGGCCGAGCCGCGGCGGTGCGACGGACCACGGCATGAGGTCCGCCAGCGGCGGAGCGTCGTCGGGCGTCACGCCGGGCATCGTACGACGGGTCGCCCGTGGCCGGTCACGTCGCGTCGAGCGTGACCGAGAAGGAGAAACGGTCACCCCGGTAGTGGATGACGGCCACGTCGAGGACCCGCCCGCCGGTGTCGTAGATGACGCCGGTGTAGTGCAGGATCGGGCTGAGCAGCGGGACCCCGAGCAGCCGGGCGGTCTCCGGGTCCGCCAGCCGGGCCTCGACCGTGTCCGTGATCCGGCTGATGTCCACGCCCACGAGGTCCCGCAGCACCTTCGTCATGGGCCGGCGGACCAGGTCCTCGGGGTCGATCCGGGCGGCGAGTTCGGGACGGACGTAGTTGCGGGCGTGGTTGGTCGGCTCACCGGTGTTCTGGTCGCTCCTCAGCCGGTGGTACGTCGCCACCTCGGCCAGGTCCGGGAAGTGCTCGGCGACCTCGGCGGGGACGGCCGTACGGCCGTGGCCGAGGAGCTTGGTCGTCATGGCGGACTGCTGGGCCACGATCGCGTCGACCGAGCCGAGTAGCCGGACCGGAGCGCCCCGCCGCGCGCTCGGCTCGATGAACGTGCCCCGCCGGCGGTGCCGGCTGATCAGCCCCTCGTCCTCCAGCTCCTTCAGCGCCTGCCGCATGGTCAGCACGCTCACCCCGTAGTGACCCGCCAGCTGCTCCTCGGTGGGCAGCCGGAGCGGGTCCTGTGGCGAGCGGCCGAGTATCGAGGCGCGCAGCGACTGCGACACCTGGTACCAGAGCGGCAGCTTGCGGGTGAGGACGATCGAGTCCGGGGCGAAGGAGGTCACGGGCTATCCGTACCGGTCGACAACGTTCAGTGCAATGTTCCGTCGGACGGACGGAAGTGGCGTTCGAGGCCCCGCCAGACATCGTCGTAGCGCTGCTGGAGGTGGTCCGCCCGCGCCGCGTGCGGGGTGAGGGCGATCGGCCAGCGGGTCTCGAACATGAACGCCAGACCGTCGTCGATCTTCTGCGGCCCCAGCTCGGCGGCGCTCGCCCGGTCGAACGTCTCCCGGTCCGGGCCGTGCGCCGACATCATGTTGTGCAGCGAACCGCCGCCCGGCACGAAGCCGCCCTTTCCGGCCGCCTTGGCGTCGTACGCGCCCTCGATCAGGCCCATGTACTCGCTCATCACGTTGCGGTGGAAGTACGGCGGCCGGAAGGTGTCCTCGCCGACCAGCCAGCGCGGGGCGAAGACCACGAAGTCGACGCCGGCCAGGCCGGGGGTGTCGGACGGGGCGGTCAGCACCGTGAAGATCGACGGGTCGGGATGGTCGTAGGAGATGGTCCCGATGACGTTGAAACGGCGCAGGTCGTAGACGTACGGCACATGGTTGCCGTGCCAGGCGACCACATCGAGCGGGGAGTGGTCGTACGTCGCGCCCCAGAGGTGGCCGCAGTACTTGGCGACCACCTCCACCGGGCCCTCGACGTCCTCGTACGCGGCGACGGGCGCGCGGAAGTCACGGGGGTTGGCGAGGCCGTTGGCGCCGATCGGGCCGAGGTCGGGGAGGCGGAAGGGGGCGCCGTAGTTCTCGCAGACGTAACCGCGGGCGGAGGCGTCCAGCAGGTCGACCCGGAAGCGGACCCCGCGCGGGATCAGCGCCACCTCGCCGGGCTCGGCGTGCAGCTGTCCGAACTCCGTGCGCAGCAGCAGTCCGCCCTGCTCGGGGACGATCAGCAGCTCGCCGTCGGCATCGCTGAACACACGTTCCATGGAGGCGTTCGCGTGGTACAGGTGCACGGCCATGCCGGTGCGCTGGGTGACGTCGCCGTTGCCGCCGAGGGTCCACAGGCCGGAGAGGAGGTCCGTGCCGGCCGGCGGCTCGGGCAGGGGGTCCCAGCGCAGCCGGTTGGGGTCGGGGACCGTCTCCGTGAAGGGGCCGGTGCGCAGGGCGCCGTCGTCGAGGCGGGTGAACGCCGGGTGCGCGGCCGACGGGCGGATCCGGTAGAGCCACGAGCGGCGGTTGTGGGCGCGCGGCTCGGTGAACGCCGTACCGCTGAGCTGTTCCGCGTACAGGCCGAGAGGTGCGCGCTGCGGCGAGTTGCGGCCGTCGGGCAGGGCCCCCGGCACGGCCTCGGAGGCGTGCTCGTTGCCGAACCCGGAGAGATAGGCCAGGCCCTCGGCCGTCTTGCGTGCGTCCCCGCTGTTCATGATCGCTCCCTCCGGCGCCCCGCGGGTGCGCCTGCTGATTCCTATGCATCACCGTAGGATTGCGATTTCCCCGGCGCAAGAGGTGCGCGGGTCCTCCTCCTGGAGGACGATCAAGACGGCCGGAACCAGACCCCAGGGGGATCCGCGTGTCGGTGCGTTGTTCTACGCTCCCCCGCATGTCGTGGACGCGCGGAAGCCTCGCCGTGCCCGCGGTCTGTGTCCTGCTGCTGACCGGATCCGCGGGCTGCGGCACCAGTGATGCCCATGAACAGGGGGATGCGACGACCGCGGCGTCGGTCTCCCCCTCGCCGGTGGGCAAGGTCCTGAAGGACACGGACGGCGAAGGGCGGCACTACCGCGAGGTGGAGAAGAAGGGGGCACCCGAGGTCGGTGTCGAGGTGGAGCCCGAGGCCGACGGCAGCTGGGACGTCCGCCTGAAGGTGGAGAACTTCCGGTTCACGCCGACCGCGGCGAAGGCGGGGGCGGCCCACGGCCGCGGCGCCGCCCGGCTCTACGTGGACGACCAGCCGGTCGCCGACCTGCGCACCCCGTCCTACCGCATCCCGGCCGGTTACCTCCCGCACGGCACCCACCAGGTCACCGCGCGGCTGTACGCGGACGACGGCACGGTGTGGGCGGTGGACGGCAAGCCGGTGGAGAGCACGGCGTACATCACGGCGTCGGAGCCTGGCCCCTGAGGGCCTTCTCCCGAAGAGCCCCCGTTGAGTGCATCGGGCATCTTTCTCCGTACCGAGGGGTGAGGTTCACCCCGCCGCGACGGAAGGGCATCATGAGCTCCGTGCCCCAAGCGACATCGCTCCGTCGTGCGCCCGTGCAGCGGCGCAGTGCCGAACGGCTGACCAGAATCCTCGACGCCTGCGCCGACCTGCTGGACGAGGTCGGCTACGACGGCCTGAGCACCCGGGCCGTCGCCGAGCGCGCCGCCGTCCCCATCGGCTCCGTCTACCGCTTCTTCGGCAACAAGCGGCAGATGGCCGACGCGCTGGCCCAGCGCAACCTCGAGCGCTACTCCGAGCGCGTCACCGAGCGGCTGAAGGGGGCGCGCAAGGGTGACTGGCGGGCCGCCATGGACGCCGTGCTCGACGAGTACCTGGCGATGAAGCACACCGCGCCCGGGTTCTCCCTCGTCGACTTCGGCAACCAGATCCCGGTCGGAGCCCGGCACGCGGAACCCAACCACCGGGTCGCCGACCGCCTCACCGACCTGCTCTCCGACTATCTCGTCCGCGAGCCCGACGAGGACCTGCGCCGCACCTTCCTGATCGCCGTGGAGACCGCGGACACCCTCGTCCAGCTGGCCTTCCGGGTGGATCCGGACGGTGACCCCAAGGTGATCGACGAGGCGCGGGAGCTGCTGCGGGCGTATCTGGCGCGGACCCTGGACTGAGCCGCCCTGCACGGGTGCCGGAACGAGTCGCTCGCGAGTTTGCGCCGTCACCCCCGAGACCCCTCCCCGTCGTCCATACCGGTCGGTATGCTCGGTGGCAGTCCGTGCGTCATCGCCGCCGCCACGCTCCAGGAGGACCCGTGTCCCGCACCGCCCTGCGAATCTGCCCGTTGTGCGAGGCCACCTGCGGGCTGACGCTCACCATCGAGGGGACGAAGGTCACCGGCGCCCGCGGCGACCGGGAGGACGTCTTCAGCAAGGGCTTCATCTGCCCCAAGGGCGCCTCCTTCGGCGCAGTCGACGGCGACCCCGACCGGCTGCGCACCCCCCTGGTGCGCCGGGACGGCGAGCTGCGCGAGGCGACCTGGGCGGAGGCGTTCGACGCCGTGGCCGCCGGGATCCGGCCGGTCGTCGAGCGGTACGGGGCGAACTCCGTCGGAGTCGTCCTCGGCAACCCCAACGTGCACACCATGGCCGGCGCGCTCTACCCGACCGTCCTGATCGCCGGCCTCGGCACCCGCAGCCTGTTCACCGCCTCCACGGTCGACCAGATGCCCAAGCACGTCTCCAGCGGACTGCTGTACGGCGACGCCAACGCGATCCCCGTGCCGGACCTTGACCACACCGACCATCTCCTGCTCATCGGCGCCAACCCCCTGGAGTCCAACGGGAGTCTGTGCACCGCCGCCGACTTCCCCGGCAAGCTCAAGGCGCTCAAGGCCCGCGGCGGCACCCTCACCGTCATCGACCCGCGCCGCACCCGCACCGCGAAGCTCGCCGACCGGCACATCGCGATCCGGCCCGGCACGGACGCGCTGCTCCTCGCCGCCATGGCCCAGGTGCTCTTCGAGGAACGCCTCGTCGATCCCGGCGCGTCGGCACCGCACCTCGAGGGTCTCGAGGAACTCGCGGAAGCCGTACGGGACTTCACCCCCGAAACGGTCACCGCCGCCTGTGACGTGGACGCCTCGCTCATCCGCGCCCTGGCCCGCGAGCTCGCCGCCGCCCCCACCGCCGCCGTCTACGGCCGCATCGGCAGCTGCACGGTCCCCTACGGCACCCTCGCCAGCTGGCTCGTCGACATCCTGAACATCCTCACCGGCAACCTGGACCGGCCCGGCGGCGCGCTCTTCCCGCAGGCCGCCACCGACCGCACGCCCCGGCCGGCCGGCCCCGGCCACGGCTTCCAGCTCGCGCGCTGGCACTCCCGGGTGAGCCGGCACCCGGAGGCCAAGGGCGAACTGCCGCTGTCGGCGCTCGCCGAGGAGATCGACACCGCCACGGCGCAGGGCGAGCCGATCCGCGCCCTCGTCGCCGTGGCCGCCAACCCCGTCCTGTCCGCCCCGGACGGCGACCGGCTCGACAAGGCGCTCGGCTCCCTCGACTTCATGGTCAGCGTCGACCCCTACCTGAACGAGACCTCCCGCCACGCCGACGTGGTGCTGCCCCCGCCGCCGCCCTCGCAGAGCCCGCACCACGACTTCGCCTTCAACACCCTCGCCGTGCGCAACCAGGTCCGCTACAGCCGCCCGGCCGTCCCGCTCGAGCCCGGCCGGATGGCCGAGACCGAGATCCTCGCCCGGCTGACCCTGGCCGCCACCGGGATGCACGGCGCCGACCCGTCCGCCGTGGACGACCTGGTCATCGGCCAGACCCTCGGCAAGGCGGTGAAGGAGCCGTACTCGCCCGTGCACGGCCGCGACCCGCGCGAGCTCGCGGCACAGCTCACCGGCGAGACCGGTCCCGAGCGCCGGCTCGACATGATGCTGCGCCTGGGCCCCTACGGCGACGGCTTCGGCACCCGCCCGGACGGACTCGGCCTCGCCCGGCTGCTCGCCCACCCGCACGGCATCGACCTCGGGCCGCTGCGCCCACGGCTGCCCCAGCCGCTGAAGACGCGCAGCGGGCGGATCGAACTGCTGCCGCGTCCGATCGTCGACGATCTCCCGCGGCTGCGGGAGGGGCTGCGGCGGCAGCCCGACGAACTCGTCCTGGTCGGCCGGCGCCATCTGCGGTCCAACAACAGCTGGATGCACAACGTCCCCGCGCTCACCGGCGGCACCAACCGCTGCACCCTGCACATCCACCCCGAGGACGCCGAACGGCTCGGTGTGCTCGACGGCGCGCCGGTCCGGGTGAAGGGCGCAGGGGGAGAGGTGACCGCACCCGCCGAGGTCACCGACGGCGTGCGCAGGGGCGTGGTCAGCCTGCCGCACGGCTGGGGCCACGACCGCCCCGGCACGCGTCTCAGCCATGCCGCCACCGACCCCGGCGTCAACGTCAACCAGCTCCTCGACGGCAGCCTGCTGGACCCGCTGTCGGGCAACGCGGTTCTCAACGGAGTGCCCGTGGAACTTACCGCCGTGTCGGCCCGCTGACCTGAGCAAAGCTGTGACCTGGATTTTTGCGCTTATTGCTCGCACGTCAACGTCTTGTTAACACCGTTTGAACGGACCTAACGTCGACCCACCGCTCACCCCCAGGTGGGATGTTCAAGGGCGAACGTTAGGTATCCACTCATGCTGACCATCCTCGGCTTCGCCATGATCGCGACCTTCCTGGTCCTGATCATGCTGAAGAAGATGTCGCCGATCGCGGCGCTCGTGCTGATCCCGGCACTGTTCTGCGTCTTCGTCGGGAAGGGCGCCAAGCTCGGTGACTACGTCATCGACGGCGTCACCAGCCTCGCCCCCACGGCGGCGATGCTCATGTTCGCGATCGTCTACTTCGGTGTGATGATCGACGTCGGCCTCTTCGACCCGATCGTCCGGGGCATCCTGAAGTTCTGCAAGGCAGACCCGCTCCGCATCGTCGTGGGTACGGCGCTGCTCGCCGCGATCGTCTCCCTCGACGGCGACGGCTCCACCACGTTCATGATCACCGTCTCGGCGATGTACCCGCTGTACAAGCGCCTGAAGATGAGCCTGGTCGTGATGACCGGTGTCGCGGCGATGGCCAACGGCGTGATGAACACGCTGCCCTGGGGCGGCCCGACCGCCCGTGCCGCCACCGCGCTGAAGGTCGACGCCAGCGACATCTTCGTGCCGATGATCCCGGCCCTGGCCGTGGGCCTGCTCTTCGTCATCGCCCTCTCCTACGTCCTCGGCCGCCGTGAGCGCGCCCGGCTCGGCACCCTGACGCTGGACGAGGTGCTGGTCGAGGAGAAGGAGACCGAGACGGTCCTGGTGGGCGCCGGCGGTTCCGGCGACGGCAAGACCCCCGTCCGCACGGGCGGTTCGGGCTCCGGCACCGACGCGGCCGCGCAAGGCGAGACCGACCACGCCGACGAGGACGAGGACGACGACTTCCGGGGCCTCGACCCGCACCGGGCCACCCTGCGCCCGAGGCTGTACTGGTTCAACGCGCTGCTCACGGTCGTGCTGCTCACCTCCATGATCATGGAGTGGCTGCCGATCCCGGTGCTGTTCCTGCTCGGCGCCGCGCTCGCCCTCTCCGTCAACTTCCCGCACATCCCGGACCAGAAGGCCCGGCTGGCCGCCCACGCCGACAACGTCCTCAACGTCTCCGGCATGGTCTTCGCCGCCGCCGTCTTCACCGGCGTCCTCCAGGGCACCGGCATGGTCGAGCACATGGCCACCTGGATGGTGGACGTCATCCCCGCGGGCATGGGCCCGCACATGGCCCTCGTCACCGGCGTCCTGAGCCTCCCGCTCACCTACTTCATGTCGAACGACGGCTTCTACTTCGGCGTCCTGCCGGTCCTCGCCGAGGCCGGCGCGGCGCACGGCGTCTCGCCGCTGGAGATGGCCCGCGCCTCGCTCGTCGGCCAGCCCCTGCACATGTCGAGCCCGCTCGTCCCGGCCGTCTACGTCCTCGTCGGCATGGCCAAGGTCGAGTTCGGCGACCACACGAGGTTCGTGGTCAAGTGGGCCGCCCTCACCAGCCTGGTGATCCTCGGTGCGGGCATCCTGTTCGGGATCATCTGAGCCACCCGTGGAGGAACTTGTGAGGCCCGGCGGGAGCCGCGGCTGGCTGCTCCGTCTCGTCATCGCCTTCGGCTTCGCGCAGGGGGCCGTGTCGATGGCCCGGCCCGCCGTCTCCTACCGGGCCCTCGCGCTGGGCGCGGACGAGCGGGCGATCGGCGTCATCGCGGGTGTGTACGCGCTGCTGCCGCTCTTCGCCGCCGTACCGCTCGGCCGGCGCACCGACCACGGCCGCTGCGCACCCCTGCTGCCCGTCGGCGTGGTCCTCATATCCGGTGGCTGTGTGCTGAGCGGTGTCGCCGGCTCCCTCTGGGCGATGGCCCTGTGGAGCGGGGTGATGGGCCTCGGTCATCTCTGCTTCGTCATCGGCTCGCAGTCGCTGGTCGCCCGTCAGTCCGCGCCGCACGAACAGGACCGCAACTTCGGCCACTTCACCATCGGCGCCTCCCTGGGCCAGCTGGTCGGCCCGATCGCGGCCGGAGCGCTGATCGGCGGCGCCGACATGGCGGCCGGCAGCGCCCTCGCCCTGCTGGTCGCGGGCGCCGGCTGCGCGGTCGCGTTCACCTCGCTGTGGCGCATCGAACACCGCGACACGGCGCCCAAGTCCCGTACGGAGCAGGGCGAACGGGTCCCCGTGGGCCGCATCCTGAACGCGCGGGGCGTCCCCGCCGGCATCCTCATCAGCCTGTCCGTGCTGTCCGCGACCGACATCCTGACCGCCTATCTGCCGGTGGTCGGCGAACACCGGGGCATCGCGCCCTCCGTCGTCGGCGTCCTGCTCAGTGTCCGCGCGGCGGCCTCCATAGCCTGCCGGCTCGTGCTCACCCCCCTGTTGCGGCTGCTCGGCCGGACCCTGCTGCTCACCGTGACGTGTCTGCTGGCGGCCCTGCTGTGCGCCGGGATCGCGCTGCCGGTGCCGGTCTGGGGACTGGGCGTGGTCCTCGCGCTGCTCGGCTTCTGCCTCGGCGTCGGGCAGCCGCTGTCGATGACGACCGTCGTCCAGGCGGCGCCCGACGGAGCCCGTTCCACCGCCCTCGCGCTGCGTCTCACCGGCAACCGGCTGGGCCAGGTCGCCGCGCCCGCCGCCGCGGGGCTGGTGGCCGGGGCCGCGGGGGTGGCCGCGCCGTTCGTGATGCTGGGGGTGCTGTTGCTGGTGTCGTCGGGGGTGGCGGTGCGCTCGCGGGGGGACGGCGACTCGGGGGCGGCCGTGCCCCGGCGCCGGTCCGGATCGGGGTTGCGCCGGTCGAGCGACGTCTGACGGCGCGTCGGGCGCCGCTCCCACAGTCGTGGGCGCCGATGTGAAAGAGAGTCAGGTGCAAGAGCGATTTGTATGAAAATCGTCCTGACTCGGAGGAATGCGCATGTCCAGCTCGACGCTCCCGTCCGCCCTCGGCTCCCGCCTCGGCGTCACGGCCCTCACGGTGCTCGCCGCGGCGGGGTTCACCTGCCTCTCGGCACCGTCCGCCGTGGCCGTGGGGGAGGCCGGTGACATCAGGATCCACCGCGAGCAGGTCCCCCCGGGCGTCTCGAAGGACGACCCGGTGGCCTGCCGCTTCTACCTCGACGCCGCCAACTTCGGTGAGCTGCCGACCGTCGCCTACACCATCAAGGCGCGGCCCCCGGCCCCCGACACCGCCACCGTCTCCGGCAACATCACCCTGACCCAAGGTGCCGGGCACACCGACACTCTGGGGCTGGCCGAGGGGTCGTACACGCTCGAGTGGACCATCGCCGGGGACGTTCCGGTCACGCCCAAGGTGAAGGTCTTCAAGATCAGCTGCCCCGAGGGCCGGCGCGGGAACGGGAGCTCGAACCGGCCGATCACCGACGACGGCCGTGAAGCCGGCGGGCCGAACGGCCAGAACGGCGGCGGCCAGAACGGCACCACGCAGAGCGGCGGCGGCCAGAACGGCACCACGCAGAGCGGCACCGCGCAGGGCGGCGGCCGGGAAGGCGGAACTCAGGGCGGCTCCGCCTGGAGCGGTGAGAAGGGCGGCCCGGAGGGCGGCGTGCACGCGGGCGGCGGCGGCCTCGCCGACCCCTCGCAGGCCTTCACCCCGCTGGCCGGAGCCGCGGCCGTCGGACTGGTGGCCGTCGGCGGAGTCGCCTACTTCCGACTGATCCGCCGTCGCACCCATGGCGCCGCGTAGGCGCGCACGCAGGCCCTGGCACCGGACCCGCGCCTACCGCCTCACCAGGACGGCCGTGCTCGCGGTCGTCCTGGTGACGGTCGGCGTCCGGTGCGGAGGGCACGACGGCCCGGCCGCGGCGGCCCGGGCCGGGGAGGTGGCGTCCGGCGGGGCGCAGGCCGCCCCGGCCCCCGGGGGCGACGCCGACGAGGAGGGCCGGACGGCGGGGAAGGGGAAGAGGGCGTCCGAGAGCCCGGGGCCCCCTCCCCGCCCGTTGCCCCGGTCCCCGGCGACCACCCTGCGTGTGCCCTCCCTGGGCATCGACGCGCCGATCGTCCCGCTCCGGCTCGGCCCGGACCGGCGCCTCGGAACGCCCCCGCTCGACCGGCCCAAGCTGGTCGGCTGGTACGCGGGCGGCCCCACACCGGGGGAGCGGGGCACCGCGGTCGCCGTGGGCCACCGCGACACCAAGACCGGCCCGGCGGTTTTCGCGGGCCTCGCACGCGTGGCCCGGGGCGCCCGGATCGAGGCCCGGCGCGCCGACGGCCGCACGGCCGTCTACACCGTGGACCGGGTGCGGGTCTTCGACAAGGCCACCTTCCCCGACAAGGAGGTGTACGGCCCGACCCGCCGCCCCGAACTGCGCGTCCTCACCTGCGGGGGCCTCTTCCGGCACGCGACGGGATACACCAGCAACGTCGTTGTCTTCGCCCATCTGACGGCGACCCGCTGACCCGCCGCCGGGCCGCGCAGGTGTCCGCGGCCCGGGGCCGACGCCCGCTGAACCGGGCAGTCCGGTTTCTCACCTGTCGGACGGGAGCGTCCGATCCGGGCGTGTCTCTTCCCCCGGGCGCGCACAGTCCGTTAACTTCCGTGACTCACAAGCCCCGTTCGACCCGTGCGGGGCAGGTCGGACAGCGGAGCACCGGCCGGGCCGGCCCGGCACACGAGTCCCCGGGGACACTTCTCATGACACGCGCCATCTCGTTGCACGACGTCAGCAAGGTCCACACCCGAGGCGTCCGGGTCGTGGACCGGCTGTCGCTGGACATCGCGCCCGGCGAGTTCCTGGTCCTGCTGGGCCCCTCCGGCTGCGGCAAGTCCACCGTCCTGCGCATGATCGCCGGCCTGGAGCACATCACGGAGGGCGAGTTACGGCTCGACGGCGAGTACGCCAACGATCTGGCGCCCTCGGGGCGGGACATCGCGATGGTCTTCCAGAACTTCGCGCTCTACCCGAACATGACCGGCCGCGACAACATCGGCTTCCCGCTGCGCATCGAGGCCCCCGGCGCCGACCCGGGCCCCCGCGTGGACGCCACCGCCCGGATGCTCGGCATCGAGGACCTCCTCGACCGCTTCCCCGGCCAGCTCTCCGGCGGCGAACGCCAGCGCGTGGCCATGGGCCGGGCCATCGCCCGGCACCCCTCCGCCTTCCTGATGGACGAGCCGCTGTCCAACCTCGACGCCAAGCTCCGCAACCATCTGCGGGCCGAGATATCCAAGCTGACCCGGCAGCTGGGCGTCACCACGGTCTACGTCACGCACGACCAGGCCGAGGCCATGTCGCTCGGCGACCGGGTCGCGGTGCTGCGCGGCGGCGTCCTCCAGCAGGTGGGCACCCCGCGGTCGGTCTACGCCCTGCCGCGCAACGTCTTCGTCGCCGCCTTCATCGGCACCCCGCGCATCAACCTCCTGCGCGGCCTGGTCCGCGCCCCGCTCGACGGAGCCATGACGATCAGCCTCGGCAAGCAGGCGCTGCGGCTGCCCGAACCCCACTGCCTGGACCACAAGCTCCTGCGGGTGCAGCAGGGCCGCGAGGTGATCGTCGGACTGCGCTCGGAGGCGGTCCGTATCGCCACGCCCGCCGACGCCCGGCCCGGTGAGACGCACATCACCGGCCTGGTGGAGCACGTGGAGTTCCAGGGTCACGAGGTGCTCGTCCACTTCAACACCGGCTCCCGGCTCGCGGTCGTACCGGAGCTGGAGGCGCCCCGCCCCGTTCAGCGGCCGCCCCGGCGGCGGCGCCGGGGCGGCGGGGTCCTGGACCGGCTGCGCAAGGGCGCGGGCGGCCTGCGCTCCGGTGCGGTCGGCGTCCTGGACGACCCGTCGGCGCAGGAGCGGCCGCCCGCGTCCCCGGAGGCCCGCCCGCTCGGCGACCTCGTCGTGCGCACCACGCCCGACTTCGACCTCCGGCACGGGATGCAGGTGCCGCTCCTCGTCGACATCGCCCATCTCTTCGTCTTCGACCAGCACGGTGAGCGCGTCAGCCCGGCTCCGGCCCGGTTGCCGGACCTCGACGAGTGAGCAGGCGTCCCGAGATGTCCGCGGTCCGGTGTCCATCGTGTTCTCGGTCCTTCACCCGCCGTCCTCTGGTGCCAGAAAACTAACAGCGCTAGTTTAGGTCGCGGACGACGAGGCCCGCCCGAAGGGAACGCGATGAAGGCACATGACGGCATCTATCTCGACGGCGCCTGGCGCCCGGCTGCCGGCCGGGACGTGATCGAGGTCGTCGACCCGGTGGACGAGCAGGTGATCGCCCGGGTCCCGGCGGGCGACGCCCTCGACGTCGACGCCGCCGTACGGGCGGCCCGCGCCGCCCTGCCGGGCTGGGCCGCGACCCCGCCCGCCGAGCGCGCGGCCCGCCTGACCGCGCTGCGGGACGTCCTGGCGGCCCGCAAGGACGAGATCGCCGAGACGGTCACCGCCGAACTCGGCTCGCCCCTGGCCTTCTCCCAGGCCGTCCACGCGGCGGTGCCGATCGCGGTCGCGGGCTCCTACGCCGAGCTGGCCGCGACCCACTCCTTCGAGGAGAAGGTCGGCAACTCCACCGTGTTCCAGGAGCCGATCGGCGTGGTCGGCGCCGTCACCCCCTGGAACTACCCGCTGCACCAGATCGTCGCCAAGGTCGCCCCGGCCCTCGCCGCGGGCTGCACGGTGGTCCTGAAGCCCGCCGAGGACACCCCGCTGACCGCCCAGCTCTTCGCCGAGGCGGTCCACGAGGCGGGCGTCCCGGCCGGTGTCTTCAACCTCGTCACCGGCCTCGGACCGGTCGCCGGCCAGGCCCTCGTCGAGCACCCCGGCGTCGACCTGGTGTCCTTCACCGGCTCCACGGCGGTGGGCAGGCGGATCGCGGCGACGGCGGGCGCGGCGGTCAAGAAGGTGGCCCTGGAACTCGGCGGCAAGTCCGCCAACGTCATCCTGCCGAGCGCCGACCTCGCCAGGGCGGTCAACGTCGGCGTCGCCAACGTGATGTCCAACTCCGGCCAGACATGCAGCGCCTGGACCCGGATGCTCGTCCACCGCGACCGGTACGACGAGGCGGTCGAGCTCGCCGCGACGGCGGCCGCCAAGTACGCCGACCGCATCGGCCCCGTCGTCAACGCCGAACAGCGGGCCCGGGTGCGGGGTTACATCGAGAAGGGCGTCGCCGAGGGCGCGCGGCTGGTCGCGGGCGGCCTCGAATCCCCGCGCGAACAGGGCTACTTCGTCAGCCCCACGGTCTTCGCCGACGTCACCCCCGACATGGCCGTCGCCCAGGAGGAGATCTTCGGCCCCGTCCTGTCCGTCCTGCGCTACGAGGACGAGGAGGACGCCCTGCGGATCGCCAACGGCACGGTCTACGGGCTCGCGGGCGCCGTCTGGGCCGGCGACGAGGCGGAGGCGGTGGCCTTCGCCCGCCGGATGGAGACCGGCCAGGTCGACATCAACGGCGGCCGCTTCAACCCGCTAGCGCCGTTCGGCGGCTACAAGCAGTCGGGCGTCGGCCGCGAACTCGGCGCCCACGGCCTCGCCGAGTACCTCCAGACCAAGTCCCTCCAGTTCTAAGGGAGTCAACCGAACATGGCTGTCCGCGCCGCCGTACTCCCCGCCATCGGCGCTCCGTTGCAGATCACGGAGATCGACCTTCCGGACCCCGGCCCCGGCCGGGTCCGCGTCCGGCTCGCCGCCGCCGGAGTCTGCCACTCCGACCTGTCCCTGTCCGACGGCACCATGCGGGTGCCGGTCCCCGCCGTCCTCGGACACGAGGGCGCGGGCACGGTCGTCGCCGTCGGCGAGGGAGTCGAACACCTGGCGCCCGGCGCCGACGTCATCCTCAACTGGGCGCCGTCCTGCGGAAGCTGCCACCCCTGCACGCTGGGCGAGGTGTGGCTGTGCGTGAACGCCCTCAACGGGGCCGCGGAGGTGTACGCCCGCACGACGGACGGCACGGACCTGCACCCCGGGCTGAACGTCGCCGCCTTCGCCGAGGAGACCGTCGTCCCGGCCTCCTGCGTGCTGCCCCTGCCGGACGGCATCCCCCTCACCGACGCGGCCCTCCTCGGCTGCGCCGTCCTCACCGGCTACGGCGCGGTCCACCACTCCGCGCGGGTCCGTCCCGGCGAGACGGTCGCCGTCTTCGGCGTCGGCGGAGTCGGCCTGGCCACCCTCCAGGCGGCCCGGATCGCCGGGGCCTCGACGATCGTCGCCGTCGACGTCTCCCCGGAGAAGGAGGAACTGGCGCGGGCGGCCGGCGCCACGGAGTACGTGGTCGCCTCCGACCGGACCGCCCGCGAGATCCGCGCCCTCACCGACAAGCAGGGGGTCGACGTGGCCGTCGAGTGCGTGGGCCGCGCGGTCACCATCCGGACGGCCTGGGAGTCGACCCGGCGCGGCGGCCGCACCACGGTCGTCGGCATCGGCGGCAAGGACCAGCAGGTCACCTTCAACGCCCTGGAACTCTTCCACTGGGGCCGCACCCTCGCCGGCTGCGTCTACGGCAACTGCGACCCGGCGAAGGACCTGCCGGTCCTCGCCGACCACGTCCGGGCGGGCCGGCTGGACCTGAGCGCCCTGGTGACGGAGCGCATCGCCCTCGAGGACATCCCGGGGGCCTTCGAGAACATGCTGGCGGGCAAGGGAGGACGAGCACTGGTGGTGTTCTGACGGCAAGCAGGCAAGCCCGCTCAGGCGAGCCCGCTCAGGCAAGCCCAGCCCGCTCGGGCTCAGCGCGCGCGGGGGGTGCGGGCCTCGCTTCAGCGGCGTGGCCTCGCCCCGGTGGCGTGGCCCCCCCGCTCCTGCGGCGTGGCCCCCCGCTCCTGCGGCGCGGTCTCGCCCCGGTGGCGCGGCCCCCGCTCCTGCGGCGCGGTCTCGCCCCGGTGGTCACAGCGCGCTGGGGCGGTGCGGGCCCGCTTCAGTGTCTCGCCCTGTCCGGGCGGTCTCATCGCGTCCGGGCGGCCTCAGCCCGTCCGGGGCGGTCTCAACCCGTCCGGGGGCCGACCTCCTGGTCGGGCCCCGGCTCCGGAAGGTCGGCCCGCGCCGTGGCCGTCCCCGGCGCCGTCTGTGTCCCCTGCGCCGTGTCCGTTCCCTGCCCCGCGTCCGCCGTCTGCGCCGGGGGCGTGCGGGGCGTGCGGGGCCTCGACCGCGACACGGCCACACCCGCCAGACACAGCGCTCCACCGGCCAGGGTGAGCAGCCCCGGCACCTCGCCCAGCGCCAGCCACGACATCAGGACGACCAGTGCGGGCACCGCGTACGTGGTCGCCCCCATGCGGCTCGCGGTCGTCCGGGCCAGGGCGTACGCCCATGTGGTGAAGGCGAGAGCGGTCGGGAAGACGCCCAGGTAGACCATGTTGAGCGTCGCGGAGACCGGCGCGTCGGCCGCCTCGTGGACCAGCTGCCCCGCGAACGGCAGACACACCACCGTTCCGATGGCACACCCGAACGTCGTCACCTGGAGCGCCGTCGCCCGGCTCAGGGCGGGCTTCTGCGCGACGACCCCGCCCGCGTAACCGAAGGCGGCGAGCAGACACAGCACCACCCCGAGCACCGACGATCCGCCCTCGCCCGACATCGACAGCCCCACCGCGACCGCGCCCGCGAACGACACCGCCATCCCCGCCAGCAGCCGCGGCGGCATCACGTCCCCGAGCAGCCGTGCGCCGAGCAGGGCGATGAGGATCGGCCCGATGTTCACCACCAGCGCCGCCGTGCCCGCGTCCACCTGCTGCTCACCCCAGTTGAGGACGACCATGTAGAAGCCGAACCACAGCACGCCCGACACGGCGATCCCGCGCCAGGCGGCCCGCGGCGGCCACCCCGCGCGCCGTGCGGCGCAGATGATCCCCAGCACCAGCGCCCCGGAGGCCAGCCGCCCGAGCGCCAGAGCCCCCGGTGAGTACGCCTCGCCCGCGCTGCGGATCGACACGAAGGCCGAGGCCCACAGCACGACGGTCACGGTGGCCGCACCGGCGGCGAGCAACTCTGTACGACGTTCGGTACGCCGGGGGCTGTTCATCATGCTCCTCAGGCTAGGAAGAAGGGCGGGTCGAAAGCTCGCGGATTTCGGACGAGGGTCGAGGGACCGAGGGGCCGGAGTCGGCCCCGCCCGAGGCCTCACGGCGGCACCGTGCGGGTCAGCGCAGCGCCCCCGCCTCGATGCCCAGCAGCTCGGCCAGCGCCCGTTCGCCCGCCACCGTCACCTTCACGGCCCGCTCGGAGCCGATCCGCACGCACCATCCCGCGTCGAGGGCGTGCCGGCACAGGGCCGCGCCCGCCGCACCGGCCAGGTGGGGGCGGCGCTCGGTCCAGTCGAGGCAGGCGCGGGCGAGCGGCCGGCGGGTCGCGCGGTCGAGCGCGATGCCACTGCCCTCGAACCACCGCAGCCCGGCCTCGGTCAGCAGGAACCCGGTGGCCCGTTCCCTGGACGCCGGTGCCGCCGGTGCCGCCGGTGCCGTCAATCCGCTCGCGTCCGGCCTCTCTACGGCTACCGCTACCGCCTCCGCTTCCGTCTTCGCCCCACCGGTCCGCCGCCCCTCCGGGTCGCTCGCCGCGCTCAGCAGTCCGTGGGCGGTGAGCGCGTCTGTGACGGCGATGCCGAGCCGGCCGGCGAGGTGGTCGTAGCAGGTCCGGCCCCGGGCCATCGCCGATCCGGCGCTCGCGGCGCGCAAGGTGCGCGGCCGGTGGGCGCGGTGCGGGGCGACCTGGCCGGCCAGGTCCTCCACGAGCTGGGCGACCCGGGTGTCGGCGAGCCGTACGTAACGGTGCCGTCCCTGACGTTCCTCGGCCAGCAGCCCGCCCCCGACCAGCTTGCCCAGGTGCCCGCTCAGCGTCGACGGGGCCACGCCCGCGTGCCGGGCCAGCTCGCCGGCGGTCCACGCCCGTCCGTCGAGCAGTGCCAGCAGACAGACGGCCCGCGTCTCGTCGGCGACGAGCCCGGCGAGGGCGGCCAGCCCCGGCGCCCGTACGTCCCTGTCGTTCCCGGTGTCCGTGATGCTCACGTGTTCCAGCATGCGCGACGGACACTTCGGTGGCCGCCGAACCGTGCTAGGGCAGCTGCTCGAACTGCTGGGAGAGCCCGTCCAGCAGTGCCGTCAGGCCGGTCTCGAACGCCCGCTCGTCGATCTTCTCCTGCTGGTCGGCGAGGAGGTGGGCCTGTCCGAGGTGCGGGTAGTCGGCGGGGTCGTAGGCGCTCACGTCGTCGACGAATCCGCCGGCGAACGAGCCGAGGGCGGAGCCCATGACGAAGTACCGCATCAGCGCCCCGATGGAGGTGGCCTGCGCGGGCGGCCACCCGGCGCGGACCATCGCGCCGTACACCGCGTCGGCGAGCCGCAGTCCGGCCGGCCGGCGGCCGGGGCCCTGGGCGAGCACCGGGACGATGTTCGGGTGGTCGCGCAGGGCGGCGCGGTAGGAGACGGCCCAGTCGTGCAGCGCGGTCCGCCAGTCCCGGCCGTCCTCGAACATCGACAGGTCGACCTGCGCGCTCACCGAGTCGGCGACGGCCTCCAGGATCTCGTCCTTCGTGCGGAAGTGGTTGTACAGCGAGGGCCCGCTCACCCCCAGCTCGGCGGCGAGCCGCCGCGTGGAGACGGCCGGCAGGCCCTCCGCGTCCACGAGCGTCCGTGCGGTCTCGACGATCCGGTCGGTGCTGAGAAGGGGCTTGCGCGGTCGGGCCATGGCGCACATAGTAGGGCTGCGCAGCATAAACTAGCAGTGCTAATTTAATGAGCACTCGTGAAGCGGTCCTGAAGGCCTTCCCCTGTGAGGTGATCTCGTGGTGAATCTGGCGCTCAGCGAGGAGCAGGAGGCCGTCCGGCGGCTCGCCAAGGACTTCGTGGACCGCGAGGTCGCTCCGCACGTCGTCGCTTGGGACCGCGCCGAGGACATCGACCGGTCCCTGGTCAAGAAGCTCGGCGAGGTCGGCTTCCTCGGCCTGACGATCGACGAGGAGTACGGCGGCTCGGGCGGCGACCACCTCGCGTACTGCCTGGTCACGGAGGAGCTGGGCCGCGGGGACTCGTCCGTGCGCGGGATCGTGTCCGTCTCCCTGGGGCTGGTCGCGAAGTCTGTCGCGGCCTGGGGGAGCGAGGAGCAGAAGCGGCGCTGGCTGCCGGGGCTGACGTCCGGCGAGTACGTCGGCTGCTTCGGCCTCACCGAGCCCGGCACCGGCTCGGACGCCGGCCACCTCGCCACCCGCGCGGTCCGCGACGGCGACTCCTACGTCATCAACGGCACCAAGATGTTCATCACGAACGGCACCTGGGCCGACGTGGTCCTGCTCTTCGCCCGCTCGACGGACGCGCCGGGCCACAAGGGCGTCTCCGCGTTCCTCGTCCCCACCGACACCCCGGGCCTGAGCCGTCGCGCGATCCACGGCAAGCTCGGCCTGCGCGGCCAGGCGACCGCCGAACTGGTCCTGGACGACGTCCGGGTCCCCGCCTCCGCGATGCTGGCGCCCGAGGGCAAGGGCTTCTCCGTCGCGATGTCGGCGCTGGCCAAGGGCCGTATGTCGGTCGCGGCCGGCTGTGTCGGCATAGCGCAGGCCGCCCTCGACGTGGCGGTGCGGTACGCGGGCGAGCGCGAGCAGTTCGGCAAGAGCATCGCCCACCACCAGTTGGTCCAGGAACTGATCAGCGACATCGCGGTCGACGTGGACGCGGCCCGACTGCTGACCTGGCGGGTCGCCGACCTGATCGACCGGGGCCTGCCCTTCGCCACCGAGTCCTCCAAGGCCAAGCTGTTCGCCTCGGAGGCCGCCGTCCGCGCCGCCAACAACGCCCTCCAGGTCTTCGGAGGCTACGGCTACATCGACGAGTACCCGGCGGGCAAACTCCTGCGCGACGCCCGGGTTATGACCCTCTACGAGGGCACGAGCCAGATCCAGAAGCTGCTCATCGGGCGTGCGCTGACGGGGGTTTCGGCGTTCTGAGTACCATCTGAGTAGGCGGACGGATGTGGTGGCGGCCATATCCCGGCGAAGCTTCTCCCCATGAGTGAGACACCGGTCAAACAGAACACCGCCGCCTTCTACGGTCAGGCGGTCGCGTCCTTCGCCGTGGCCATGGCGGCGACCGCCATCGGCATCTTCAAGCTGAACGCCGACGCCTGGGTGCGCGCCTTCCTCGCGATCGCCGTCCTCTACCTCGTCACCTCCGCGTTCACCCTGGCCAAGGTGATCAGGGACAAGCAGGACGCGGCGGCCCGGGTGTACAGCCCGTTCGAAAAGCTCTGAACGGGCACTCTAAGCGGCCGCTCACCTTCGGCGGTATGGTGTAGCTCCTGTACCGAGAGGGGCGAACGAGCGATGAGTACGGCGGAGGAGACGGCCGGCGGCGAGATCGAGCCGTGGGAAGAGGTCACCCCTGACGCGGCCCGGCGACTGCTGGTCGCCGCCGTGGAGGCCTTCGCCGAGCGCGGCTACCACGCGACGACGACCCGCGACATCGCGGGCCGTGCGGGAATGAGCCCGGCCGCCCTGTACATCCACTACAAGACCAAGGAAGAGCTGCTCCACCGCATCAGCCGGATCGGCCACGACCGTGCGCTGGGCATCCTGCGCACGGCGGCCGCCGGCGAGGGCGACGCGACCCGGCGCCTCGCGGACGCCGTGAGTTCCTTCGTCCGCTGGCACGCCGGGCGGCGCACCACGGCACGGGTCGTCCAGTACGAACTGGACGCGCTCGGTCCGGACGCCCGCGCCGAGATCCTCGACCTGCGCAGGCAGGTCGACTCGGAGGTGCGCGGGATCATCGAGGACGGCGTGGCGAGCGGCGAGTTCGCCGTACCGGACGTGCAAGGCACGACCCTTGCCGTGCTGTCCCTCTGCATCGACGTGGCCCGCTGGTTCAACGTGGACGGCCCCCGCACGCCCGACGAGGTCGGCGCGCTGTACGCCGACCTCGTGCTGCGGATGGTGGGCGCCGCGAAGTAGCGCCCACGGGGACCGCCCGCGGGCGGTCCCCGCCAGGCGGTCGCCTACAGGTAGTAGCGGGCCACCGACTCCGCCACGCACACGGGCTTGTCCCCGCCCTCGCGCTCCACGGTGAAGGCGACGGCCACCTGGACGCCACCGGTGACGTCCTCGACGCCGGTGATCGTCGCGGTGGCGCGCACCCGCGAGCCGACGGGTACCGGGGCGGGGAAACGGACCTTGTTCGTCCCGTAGTTGACGCCCATCTTCACGTTCTCGACCTTGATCAGCTGCGGGCCGAAGAGCGGCAGCAGGGAGAGCGTGAGATAGCCGTGCGCGATGGTGGTGCCGAAGGGGCCGGCGGCGGCCTTCTCGGGGTCGACATGGATCCACTGGTGGTCTCCGGTGGCCTCCGCGAAGAGGTCGATCCGCTTCTGGTCGACCTCCAGCCAGTCGGTGTGGCCCAGTTGCTCGCCCACCGCGGCCTTCAGGTCGTCGGCGGACGTGAAGATCTTCGGCTCTGCCATGTCTGCGGCCCTCTCGCGTCACCAGCTGCCCATGTCACCATGCCATAGGTCTAAGCGACTGCTTAGCATGGTCGGGTGCCGGGCCGATGTCAACGGACCCGTGGGCGAGCCGATGGGTAGGCTTTCAGGGGTGCCCCAGATTCCCGAGAAGATCCACGAGCTCACGGTCGGCCAGCTCGCCGCGCGCAGCGGTGCCGCCGTCTCCGCCCTGCACTTCTACGAGACGAAGGGGCTGATCAGCAGCCGCCGCACGACGGGCAACCAGCGCCGCTACCACCGTGACTCGCTGCGGCGCGTCGCCTTCGTCCGCGCGGCGCAACGCGTCGGCATCCCGCTGGCCACGATCCGCGAGGCCCTCGCCGAGCTCCCCGAGGAGCGCACCCCGACCCGTGAGGACTGGGCCCGTCTCTCGGCGGCGTGGCGCGCGGAGCTGGACGAGCGCATCAAGCAGCTCAACCGGCTCCGCGACCACCTTACCGACTGCATCGGCTGCGGCTGCCTGTCCCTCGCCACCTGCGTCCTGTCCAACCCGGACGACGCCTTCGGCGAACGGGGTTCCGGCTCACGGCTGCTGGTGGAGCAGAGGGCGGGGGAGAGAAGGGCGGCCGAGCAGAGCGCGGCCGCCCAGAGAGTGGGGGAGCAGAGAGTGGGGGAGCAGAGGGTGGGGGAGGAGCGGGAGGAGGAGAAGGCGACCGGCTGCCGCTGACCCGGGCCCGGTGACGCCCCGGCCAACCCCGGTGCACCCGGTCAACTCCGGTGCACCCGGTCAACCCCGGCGTGCCCGGCCAACCCGCTGTCCCTGGAGTCCCTGGCGTATCCGGCGCACCCGGTGTGTCCGGAGTCCCCCACGCCCCTTCACCCCCACTCCCGCCCGCGTGCCGCCGCCGCCCGCGCCGCCGCCGTCTCTCGTACTCGGTTCCTCACTCGTACTCGGTGCCGCCCTTGCGGGTCAGATACGCGCCGCTCACCGCCTTGGCGATGGCCCGTCCCCCCGTCACCGGGCTGTACCGCTCGACGGCGGGGCGGATGACCACGCCCTCGCGCAGGTGCAGCGCGCGCCCGGACACCGTCTCGCGGCCGGTCGCGATCTCCAGGACCCGCTCGCTGTCGTACGGGCCCTCGAACAGGCGCGGCACGAGGGGCAGTTCGCCGTCCAGCAGCTCCGCCGCGTCCAGCCAGCGCACCACGCCGTCGATCTCCGCGGACACGTCGAACACCGCGTATCCGAGGGTGTCGCGTCGGCCGTCCGCGCCGTACGTCAGGTCCTGCACGCCCGCTCCGTACACCTCCCCGAAGACGCCGATCCGACGCGCGCCCAGCCGCTCGGCGAGACGGGCCGCCGCCTCGGGGACACCATGGCCGTGTACGGCCCGCCAGTACAGGTTCCTCGGATCCTCCGTCAGGGCCAGGGACTTGGAGCCGAAGCCCTTCGAGGAGACGTACACCCGCTCCACGTCCGCGACGTAGGTCAGCAGGCACGCCGAGCCGTGCAGTTTCTCGGTCAGGATCACCGGCTCGCCGGGTTCGAAGATGCCGGGGTAGCGCTGGATGTTCTCGATGTCGACCCAGGGCAGCAGATCCGGCGCCGACTCGACGTCGCCGCTCATGGTCGGCGGGATCGGTGGCACCCACTTGACGATGCCCAGCCGCTCCGCGAAGTCGGTGCCCTCCGCGGCGGCCAGCGCCAGGTCGACGTCCGCCAGCACCTCGGGCCGGCACACGATCCCCTGCGACAGCTCGCCCCGCAGCCGCACCGCCTTCACCCGGTCCGACCCGCTGCCCGCCAGCCGCCCGGTCAGCCCCAGCTCCTCGACCAGAGCGGTGGGGAGCACGGACTGCTCGGGGATGTACAGGGCGGCCTCGCCGGTGCGGTACGCGCCCTTGGCGACGACGGCCCGGTACAGGCCGACCTGGGCCAGTTCGAGGGCGTCGGCGTTGGGGTGTTCGTGGACGGTCAGCACTTCGGCGGTGACGCGCAGCGTCGACATGAGGGGCTCCTTCAAGGCCGCTGAGGGGTGGCTCGGTTGGGTTTCATCGCCCCCAACTCTCCCTGCCGGAAAGGGATGGAGCGACCCGAATAGCGGCTGGTACCGTCACTCCCTCGCGCGGTGGGCTCAGCCGTGCCTGGCCAGCGCCTCGGCCACCAACTGGGCGTTGGAAAGCGCCCGTTCGCCGCCCGGCGGGCTCAGCGTGTCCTCCAGGCCCACTCGGGTCGGCAGGCCCAGCCGTCCCGCCAGCCGCAGCACCGGCCATGCGCCGCCGTCCTCCCCGTGCAGCAGGATCGGACGGCCGGACGCGCTGCCCAGCTCGGCCAGGAGAGCGTGCGCGGTCGACTCGGCCGTGTCCGGGACGGTGTCCGTCACCTCCGCGAGCACCCGAAGCACCTTCGGGCCGAGGGGCGAGCGGGCGAACCGGGCCGCCCCGTCCGTACCGGACCAGATGCCGGCCTCCACGCCCACGCCTCGGTGGAGGAGGGCGGCGGCCAGCTCCTCCGCGCCCGGCTCGTGCCAGTTGACGGAGGCGTGGTCGGGCAGCACCGTCCAGTCGCGCACCCGGCTGAGCCGGGCCGCCGGGTCCGGGTGCGCCCAGGCGCCTGTCGTCACGCCGACCGGCACCGCCACCCGTGTCCGTATCGCGTGAAGGGTCGCCGCGACCACCCGTGGTGACATCGTGTCCTGGCCGCACGGCGTCTTGGGATGGACATGGACGTCAGTGGCCCCCGCCGCGACGGCCTCGGCCGCGGCGTCCGCCATCGCCTCGGGCGTCAGCGGCACGATGGCACCGTCCGCGGCCCCGCGCGCTCCGTTGAGACAGACCTGCACCATGCCTCGATGGTGACACCCGCCACTGACAACGGCGTCGGTCGACGGTGTCGCCCGACGGGATCGGCGGCTGCACCGGCGCAACCGGGGGTGCGGCATCCCCCGGCGCACCCCCCGCCGTGCTCTCAGGCCGGCCGCGGGCCGACCTGGGGCAGAGCTCAGGCCGGTGTCAGGCCGACACCAGCAGTCGTCCGCTCCTGGCGTACGCCAGGGCCTCGGGCGTGAGCACGGGGCGCGGTACGAGAATTCCGCAGTCCGCGCAGACCGGGCCGGCCGACGGTTCGTGATCCAGCTCGTACTTCCAGGGCAGCCGCCCGCCGCCGCACACCGGGCAGCCGGAACCCGGTGCGCGCTCCAGCGCGGCGATCAGCTTGCGCAGCACGTCGGCCAGCGGCTCACGGGGGTGGAGCCGCGGGTCGTCGCACCAGGCGACGCCGAAACCGCCCCAGGTCAGCCGGTGCCAGTCGTCCACGCTGCCTGGCCTGCGCAGGCCGTCGTGCTTCTCCTTCTTGCGGCGCTCGGCGAACTCGACCTCGTAGGCCAGCCATACCGCCCGCGCCTCCTCCAGCTCGTCCAACGCGGCCACGAGCCGCGCCGGATCGGGGGAGCGGTCCTCCGGACCGAACCCGGCCCGGGAGCTCAGGTGGTCCCAGGTCGCGCGGTGTCCGTAGGGGGCGAACCGCTCAAGGCACTTGCGCAGTGAGTACCGCCGCAGTGCGAGATCGCACCGGGGGTCTCGCACCTGTCTCGCCAGACTCCGGAAACCGGCCATCGCCTTGCACCTCCGTCACATCTGCATCTGCACTTCGGTCACTTCGGCGTCGTCGTACGGACGTCGTCGAATAGACGTATCGACATGCGATTCGGCTCCATCCGATTTCCGGGGACCTCCCCCTGCCGAAAACTTGACGCATGTTCATCTTCAATCCCGGGGATACCGGCGGTAACCTTCCGCCGACCCCCCCGTCGCTAGGAGCAGCCGATGCCACGGCGAACCCCCCGCTTCACTCTCGACAGACTGAGAACTCCCGGCAGATTCCCCGGGTTCCTGAAGACAGCCTCCGTATGCGCGCTGATCGCCGGTCTTTTGTCGCCGCTTTCCCAAATGGCGGCAGCCGCCGAGGTCACAGCGGCGAACGACTACTGCGGCGGCCAGTGTTCCGACATCCTGCCGCCCGGCGAGAACGGCAACGCCTCGCTCGCGCAGATCCTCCTCAACCAGGCCTTCGGCACCCAGCCCGAGCATGCCGAGGACCAGCTCGGTCCCTACGCCAACCTGGCCAAGGGCTACTCCACGCTGACCAACGCCACGATCAACACGTTCTTCAACGACGCGTCGTTCGGTGTCGCCTCCGATCAAGTCGCCTCCACCCTGAGCCCCGCGGGCCGCAGCGACGTGACGATCGTCCGCGACAAGAAGGCGGGCGTACCGCACATCACCGGTACCACCAGATACGGCACCGAGTTCGGCGCCGGGTATGCGGCAGCCCAGGACCGGCTGTGGCTCATGGACGTCTTCCGGCACGTCGGCCGAGGCCAGCTCACCACCTTCGCGGGTGGCGACCCCTCCAACCAGGGTCTTGAACAGCAGTTCTGGCGCAACGCTCCGTACACCGAGGCAGACCTCCAGACCCAGATCGACAACGCCGTGGCCAACAACGGCACCCGCGGTCAGCAGGCCCTCGCCGACGCCAACGCCTACCTGGCCGGCATCAACGCCTACATCGACGCCTCCGACAGCGGCCGCTACTTCCCCGGTGAATACGTCCTCACCGGCCACAAGGACTCAATCACCAACGCGGGCACCATCGACCACTTCAAGATCACCGACCTGGTGGCGCTGGCCTCGGTCATCGGCGCGCTCTTCGGCTCGGGCGGCGGCGGCGAGGCCGACAACGCGGTGTCGCTGCTCGCCGCGCAGGAGAAGTACGGCGTGGAGCAGGGCACCCAGGTCTGGGAGGCGTTCCGCGAGCGCAACGACCCCGAGGCCGTGCTCACCGTCCACAACGGCCAGAGCTTCCCGTACGCCACCAAGCCCGCGAGCCCGCAGGGCGAGGCGCTGCCCGACACCGGCTCGGTGACCTCGGAGCCGCTGATCTACGACGCCACGGGTACCGGGGGCGACGCCACGGCGACCGCCACCTCCGCCACGGCGACCGCGACCGCCCTCGGCTCGGCAAGGCGCGGCATGTCCAACGCCCTCGTCGTCAGCGGCCAGGCCACCGCGAGCGGCCACCCGATCGCCGTCTTCGGCCCGCAGACCGGCTACTTCGCCCCGCAGCTGCTCATGCTCCAGGAGATCCAGGGCCCGGGCATCAGCGCCCGCGGCGCCTCCTTCGCGGGGCTGAGCATGTACGTCGAGCTCGGCCGGGGCCAGGACTACGCGTGGAGCGCCACGACCTCCGGCCAGGACATCATCGACACCTACGCGGTCGAACTCTGCCAGGACGACTACCACTACCTCTACCACGGCACCTGCACGGCCATGGACGTGGTGGAGCAGAAGAACGTCTGGAAGCCCACCACCGCCGACGGGACGGCCGCCGGTTCGTACACGATGCGCGTGTACCGCACCAAGTACGGTCCCGTGGAGTACCGGGCGACCGTGGGCGGCAAGAAGGTCGCCTACACCACCTTGCGCTCGTCCTTCATGCACGAGGCCGACTCGATCATCGGCTTCCAGATGCTGAACGACCCGGATTACGTCAAGAGCCCGCAGACCTTCCAGAGCGCGGTGCAGCACATCAACTACACCTTCAACTGGTTCTACGCCGACTCCACGCACACCGCGTACTACAACAGCGGCGACAACCCGGTGCGCGCGAGCGGCGTCGACGCCGAGTTCCCGGTGTGGGCGCAGTCGGCGTACGAGTGGAAGGACTGGGTCCCGGCCACCAACACGGCCGCGTACACGCCGGCCTCGGCGCATCCCAACTCCATCGACCAGGACTACTACGTCTCCTGGAACAACAAGCAGGCCAAGGACTACTCGACGGCCTCCTGGGGCGACGGGTCCGTGCACCGCGGCAACCTGCTGGAGGACCGGGTGAAGAAGCTGGTCGCGGCCGGCGGCGTCACGCGCGCGTCCCTGACGAAGGCGATGGCGGAGGCGGCGCTCGCCGACCTGCGCGCCGAGGACGTCCTGCCCGACCTGCTGAAGGTGATCAACAGCTCCACGGTCACCGACTCCACGGCCGCGGCCGCGGTGACCAGGCTCCAGACCTGGCTGACGGCGGGCGGCAGGCGGACGGAGACGACGGCCGGTTCCAAGACGTACGCCGACGCCGACGCGATCCGCATCCTGGACGCCTGGTGGCCGCTGCTGGTGAAGGCCGAGTTCGAACCCGGTCTCGGCACCGGCCTGTACACGGCGTTCACCGCGAACCTGCCGGTCGACGAGGCCCCGTCGGCCGCCCACGGCCCGACCGGGGCACACGCCGGAAGCTCCTTCCAGTACGGCTGGTGGAGCTATGTCGACAAGGACATCCGGGCCGTGCTCGGCGAGTCGGTGCAGGGCGCGCTGCCCCAGAAGTACTGCGGCAGCGGCACCGTCAGCAGTTGCCGGGACGTCCTCATCAGCACCCTGAAGACGGCGGCCGGCAAGACCGCGGCCCAGGTCTACCCGGGCGACACCCTGTGCGCGGCGGGCAACCAGTGGTGTGCCGACTCGATCGTCCAGCGCACCCTGGGCGGCATCAAGCACGGCAACATCGGCTGGCAGAACCGGCCCACCTTCCAACAGGTGGTGGAGTTCACGTCACACCGCTAGTCGCGTCACACCGGTGGTCACAGCACGCCGGTGGTCCCTGTGGCGGCGGGTCGTGTCCTAACGGATGCGGCCCGCCGCCAGCACCAGCCGCGCCAGCTCGGGGTGCACGATGTCACTGTGCGCCCCGGCCGGCGCCCCGCCGCGCCGGACCACCGCCGCCGCGTCGACGTTCACGCACCCCGACCTCGGCAGCGGCCCGGACAGCGCGTCGGCGAGCACTCGCGCGTGCGTGCCCGGCACGGCCTGCACCCCGTCGTGCCCCATGGCGCCCCACTCGGCACCCAGCGCCTCCCCGACGAGCCCCTGAGCGTCGCCCGCCATCCGCGAGGCGAGCGGGTACATCGTGCTCAGCGCCTGGTCGAACCGCGAGTAACAGCAGACCAGGGGGCCGTCGATCCGGTTCTGCTGGCCCTGGAGCACCCCTCGCGGGGCGAACGCGTAGTGCGAGAAGGCCCCTTGGAGCAGCGTCACCGACTTCACCGTGCGCACCCCGTCCGGCAGCCCCCGCAGCGCGAACGACACCAGCCGCCCGCCGAAGCTGTGCCCCACCAGATGCACCCTGACGGCCGGCGCCACCGCCGCCAACCGCCCGACGAGCGGCCCGAGTCCACGCTCGCCGACCGTCCCGGCGCGCCGCTTCATCGCGTAGTACGTCGCCTGCCGCAGCAGCTCGTGTGCCCCGTCCCACGGGTTGGGCAGCGCGAACTCCCCGGCCCCCGGTGCGGAATCGAGGCCGGACAGGGCCCGCGCGAACTCCTCGCAGGCCACCGCCGTCGGGCAGGCGAACATCTCCGGCTCGTCCTGCGGCACACCCTCCGCCAGCGTGTCCGCCCCGAACAGAGCCTGCGGTCCCGGCGGGACCACGTCCACCAGCAGCCGTACCAGCCGGCCGAACTCCTCCAGCTCGGCCTCCTCGGACGGCCGCTGCTCCAGCAGCCGGGCGATCCGGTCGACCACCGTGGCCCGGCCGGGGAAGGTCTCGAGCAGCGCGTGCCGGGTGTCCCCGTCCAGGGCCGGGGGCCGGGTCCGCGCGGCCGCCGCGGAGTGCGGGAGGTCGGGGATCGGCTCGTCCGAGAACCGCATCGACGGCCACACCACGCCCACGTAGCCGATGCGCGCCGCCGGGGCGAGCGCGGGGATCGGGGCGAAGAAGCGGCTGTAGAGCCGGGTCGCGCCGGAGCGGTCGCTGTTCCAGCCGTGCGAGAAGACGATCAGATCACGGACACCGCTGCGCTTCACCCCGGTCAGCAGCCGGTCCCGCCGCCCGCCGTCGACGTCCCCGTCGGCGTCGAAGGTCAGCTCCCAGTAGGGAGTCACGCTCATCGCCGGTTCCGCCATGACAAGCCCCCTCGTCCCCCGAAGCGGTGCGCCAAGTACGCGCATCGTCCTGCGAACGGGGGCAATTGGCCATACGTCACGGCTCATCCGTACAAGAGGCAATCCCGTCCCGTCCGCCGGAACAGGTACGAGCCGATCCCGGGCACCCCTTCCGCCGCAACATACCGACTGGTTAGTCTGGCGGTAGAGCCGATTCGTGCCGCAGTCGCGTCGAAGGAGACCGATGGTGGAAGCCGTGCAGGATGCCGGAGTGGTCGTGACCGGAGCGGGAGGCGGTATCGGGGCCGCGCTGGCCCGCCGCTTCGCCGCCGAGGGAGCCCGGGTCGTCGTCAACGACCTGGACGCGGCCCGGGCGCACGCCGTCGCCGAGGAGATCGGCGGGATCGCGGTCCCCGGCGACGCTTCCGAGATCGTGGACCGGGCCCGGGAGGCGCTCGGCGGCACCGTCGACGTGTACTGCGCCAACGCCGGAGTCGCCTCGGGCGGCTCGGAGTCGGCCGAGGAGGCCGTCTGGGCGCTGGCCTGGGACGTCAACGTCATGGCCCACGTCCGCGCGGCCCACGCGCTGCTCCCGGACTGGCTGGAGCGCGGCCGGGGCCGGTTCGTCTCGACCGTGTCCGCCGCCGGGCTGCTCACGATGATCGGCGCCGCCCCGTACAGCGTGACCAAGCACGGCGCGTACGCCTTCGCCGAGTGGCTGTCGCTGACCTACCGCCACCGGGGGATCAAGGTCCACGCGATCTGCCCCCAGGGCGTCCGCACCGACATGCTGGACGCCACCGGCAGCGCCGGCGACCTGGTGCTCAAGCCGACCGCGATCGAGCCCCAGGACGTGGCGGACGCCCTGTTCAAGGGCATCGCGGAGGACCGTTTCCTGATCCTGCCGCACCCCGAGGTCGCCGGGTACCACCAGGTGCGGGCCCAGGACCCCGACCGCTGGCTGACCAACATGAACCACCTCCAGCAGAAGTGGGAGACCGCCGAATGACCGCGCCCGCCTCCCGTTACGCGGACAAGCCCTGGGTGGCTCTCCTCGACGAGGCCCAGCGGGCCCCGATCGACCCCGCCGACTCCCTCGTGCACGCCTTCCGCAGGTCCGTCGCCGAGGCCCCCGACCGCACCTGCCTCGCCTACTTCGACGGACGGCTCGGCTACCGCGAGGTGGACGAGCTCAGCGACTCCGTGGCCGGTCACCTCGCCGCCCGCGGCCTGGAGCCCGGCGACCGGGTCGCCGTGCTGCTGCAGAACTCCCCGCTCTTCGTCATCGCCCTGCTCGGCGCCTGGAAGGCGGGCGCGACGGTCGTCCCCGTCAACCCGATGTACAAGTCGGGCGAGGTCGCCCACGTCCTGCGGGACGGCGAGGTGGCCGCGCTGATCTGCTCCGACCGGGCCTGGGAGTCGTATCTGCGGGAGACGGCCGCCGACTCGCCGGTGCGGATCGTGCTCACCGGCTGCGAGCTGGACTTCCAGACCCGGGGCGACGCGCGCGTGCTGGCCTTCGAACGGCTCCCGCAGGCGTCGGACGCCGACGACCTCACCACCGTCGCCCGCGCCGGCCACAAGGCCCCCGAGGGCCGCGAGGCCGCACCCGCCGACATCGCCCTGATCAGCTACACCTCGGGCACGAGCGGCGCCCCCAAGGGCGCCACCAACACCCACCGCAACATCATGGTCAACGCCGAGCGGCAGCGCACCGGGCTGCGCCTGCCCGAGGCGCCCGTCTACTACGCGCTCGCGCCGCTGTTCCACATCACCGGCATGGTCTGCCAGCTCGGCGCCTGCCTGAACAGCGCGGGGACCCTGGTCCTGACGTACCGGTTCGAGGCGGGCGTCGTGCTGGAGGCGTTCGCCGAGCACAAGCCGCACTACACGGTGGGCCCGTCCACCGCCTTCATGGCGCTGGCCGCCCACCCCGACGTCACCCGGGACCACTTCGCGTCCTTCGTGAACATCTCCTCCGGCGGCGCGCCGCTGCCGCCCGCCCTGGTGGAGAAGTTCCGGGCGGGCTTCGGGCCGTACATCCGCAACGGCTACGGACTCACCGAGTGCACCGCGCCCTGCGCCTCCGTGCCGCCCCAGCTCGAGGCGCCGGTCGACCCGGCCTCCGGGACCCTCGCCGTCGGCGTGCCCGGGCCCGACACGGTCGTACGCATCGTCGACGACCAGGGCGCGGAGGTGCCGTTCGGCGAGCAGGGCGAGATCGTCGTACGGGGTCCGCAGGTGGTACCCGGGTACTGGCGCCGGCCGGAGGCCACCGCCGAGACCTTCCCCGGCGGCGAGCTGCGCACCGGCGACATCGGGTTCATGGACGAACAGGGCTGGCTGTACGTCGTCGACCGCAAGAAGGACATGATCAACGCGTCCGGCTTCAAGGTGTGGCCGCGCGAGGTCGAGGACGTGCTGTACACGCACCCGGCGGTGCGCGAGGCGGCCGTCGTCGGGGTGCCGGACGGCTATCGCGGGGAGACCGTGAAGGCCTACATCAGCCTGCGTCCCGGCGCCGGCGCGGATGCCGGTACGCTCGCGGCCTACTGCAAGGACAGGCTGGCGGCGTACAAGTATCCGCGTCAGGTGGAGATCCTGCCCGACCTGCCCAAGACGGCGAGTGGCAAGATCCTCCGTCGGGAGCTGCGTTCCCGCCCACAGGACAGTCAGTAACAATCAGCAGCAAGTCAGCAGCACGACAGCCGGTAAGGCTCGCCGATAAGGCATCGAGGAAGGCAGGTGGCGGCAGTGCCCAGGACGACGGACGGTGCAGAGGCTCCTGTCCCGCAACGGCTCCTTGCCGCCGCCACCCGGCTCTTCGCCGAGCAGGGCTACGACCGCACCTCGGTGCAGGAGATCGTCGAGGCGGCAGGCGTCACCAAGGGCGCGCTGTACCACTACTTCGGCTCCAAGGACGACCTGCTGCACGAGGTGTACGCGCGCGTGCTGCGCGTCCAGCAGGAGCGGCTGGACGCCTTCGCGAACGCCGACGAGCCGATCGAGAAGCGGCTGCGGGGCGCGGCGGCGGACGTCGTCGTCACGACGATCGAGAACCTCGACGACGCGTCGATCTTCTTCCGCTCGATGCACCACCTGAGCCCCGAGAAGAACAAGCAGGTGCGGGCCGAGCGCCGGCGCTATCACGAACGCTTCCGCGCCCTCGTCGAGGAGGGCCAGGAGGCCGGTGTCTTCTCCACGGCGACCCCGGCCGACCTGGTCGTGGACTACCACTTCGGCTCGGTCCACCACCTGTCGACCTGGTACCGCCCGGACGGTTCGATGGGGCCGCAGGAGGTCGCCGGGCATCTGGCGGACCTCCTGCTGCGGGCCCTGCGGCCCTGAGCATGCCGACAGCTGAGGGGCGGTCGCCGAGGCGACCGCCCCTCAGGCGTGTCCTAGAGGTACTTCTTCAGCTCGCGCCGTGCCAGCGACCGCTGGTGCACCTCGTCGGGCCCGTCGGCGATCATCAGGGTGCGCGCCCCGGCGTACAGCTCGGCCAGCGGGAAGTCCTGGCTGACGCCGCCCGCGCCGTGCAGCTGGATCGCCCGGTCGAGGATGTCGACGACCGCGCGGGGCGTCGCGATCTTGATGGCCTGGATCTCGGTGTGGGCGCCCCGGTTGCCGACCGTGTCCATCATCCACGCGGTCTTGAGGACCAGCAGCCGCAGCTGCTCGACCGTCACACGCGCGTCCGCGATCCAGTTGTGGACCACGCCCTGCTGGGCCAGCGCCTTGCCGAAGGCGTCGCGGGAGACCGCCCGCCGGCACATCAGCTCGATCGCCCGCTCCGCCATCCCGATCAGCCGCATGCAGTGGTGGATGCGGCCGGGGCCGAGCCGGGCCTGGGCGATGGCGAAGCCGCCGCCCTCCTCGCCGATCAGGTTCGTCACCGGCACCCGCGCCTGGTCGAAGACCACCTCGGCGTGGCCGCCGTGGGAGTGGTCCTCGTAGCCGAACACCTTCATGGCGCGCTTGACGGTGACGCCGGGCGTGTCGCGCGGCACCAGCACCATGGACTGCTGACGGCGGATGTCGGCGCCGTCCGGGTCCGTCTTGCCCATCACGATGAAGATCTTGCAGTCCGGGTTCATCGCCCCGGAGATGTACCACTTGCGACCGGTGACGACGTACTCGTCGCCGTCCCGCTCGATGAGGGTGGTGATGTTGGTGGCGTCGGAGGAGGCCACCTCGGGCTCGGTCATCGCGAACGCCGAGCGGATCTCCCCGGCCAGCAGCGGCTCCAGCCACTGCTTCCGCTGCCGCTCGTCACCGAACTGGGTGAGCACCTCCATGTTCCCGGTGTCCGGGGCGGCGCAGTTCAGCGCCGTCGGCGCCAGTTGCGGGGAGCGCCCGGTGATCTCGGCCAGCGGCGCGTACTGCAGGTTGGTCAGACCGGCGCCGTGCTCGGCGTCGGGGAGGAACAGGTTCCACAGGCCCTGGCTGCGGGCCCGCTCCTTCAGCTCCTCGACCACGGCCGGGGTGTCCCACGGCGAGGCGAGCAGCGCGCGCTGCTCCTCGGCGACGGGCTCGGCCGGGTACACGTACTCGTCCATGAAGGCGAGCAGCTTGGCGCGGAGCTCCTCGGTGCGTGCGTCGAACGCGAAGTCCATGCCGGTCAGCCTTCCTGGAGAGTGGTCAGTCCGTGCTCGATGAAGACGGGGACGAGCTCCCCGATGCGGTCGAAGCCGCGCCCGACCGTCTGGCCGAGTGTGTACCGGTAGTGGATGCCCTCCAGGATCACGGCGAGCTTGAACCAGGCGAACGCCGTGTACCAGGAGACCGCCGACACGTCTCGCCCCGAGCGGGTCGCGTACCGCTCGATCAGCTCGGCC
This sequence comes from Streptomyces sp. NPDC060002, assembly GCF_042737245.1. NCBI lineage: Bacteria > Bacillati > Actinomycetota > Actinomycetes > Kitasatosporales > Streptomycetaceae > Streptomyces > Streptomyces sp. NPDC060002. The sequence continues at coordinate 25,014 of NZ_JBHWUW010000026.1, read as the reverse complement.
GGCGACGGGTGCCCGGGAGCCGAGGCGGTCGTGGAGATGGGCGAGTTCGGGAGTTCCAGCGGCACGCTGTACATCACCAGCAGCCCCAGGTCGGTCAGCGGATCGCCGAGCGTCGACATCTCCCAGTCGAGGATCGCCCGGATCGTGTCGTCGGGCCCGATCAGGACGTTGTCGAGCCGGTAGTCGCCGTGCACGACCGCCGGGGCGGGGGAGTGCGGCAGCCCGCGGCCGAGCGCCGCGTGCAGCTCGTCGATCCCGGGCAGCTCGCGGCTGCGGGAGGCGTCCAGCTGCTTGCCCCAGCGGCGCAGCTGCCGGTCGAGGAAGCCCTCGGGCCGGCCGAAGTCGGCGAGGCCCACCGAGGCGGGGTCCACCGCGTGCAGCTCCACCAGCGTGTCCGCCAGCGAGAGGACCGCGTCCCGGGTGCGCCGCTCGCCGAGCGGGGCGAGCTCATCGGCGGTGCGGTAGGGGGTGCCCTCGACGAACTCCATGACGTAGAAGGGCGCTCCGAGCACTTCTTCGTCCTCGCACAGCAGCACCGGGCGCGGCACCGGCACGCTCGTCGGGTGCAGGGCGCTGATCACCCGGTGCTCGCGCCGCATGTCGTGCGCGGTGGCCAGGACGTGCCCGAGCGGAGGGCGCCGCACGACCCACTTCGCGGCGCCGTCGGAGACCGCGTAGGTGAGGTTCGACCGTCCGCCCTCGATCAGCCGGCCGGTGAGGGGGCCGTCGACCAGACCGGGACGCTCGCGTTCCAGCAGGGCGCGCAGCCGGTCGAGATCGAGTCCGGGCGGATGGTCGGTGCTCATGCGCGGCTCCTGCGGACGGGACGGGAAATCAGCATGCGCACCATGATGCCGACCGGTCGGTATGCAGTCCAGTGGTCACGCCCAACGTGATCGGGGCCACGATAGGACGACGGCCCCCCGGGCAGTACCCGGGGAGCCGTCGAAGAGCGGCTCTCCGGCCGCCTCGGCCGTCGTCCTCGGGGCCGCTCAGCGGTCGTCCCAGGGGCATGCTGCCACGCCGCCGAACTCCGCATATCGGGTCATTCGGCTTGCGGGGTGGCCGGGTACCCCGGAGGGTCGGACCCATGAAGGCCATCAGCTACTCACGCTACGGCGGCCCCGAGACGCTCGCGTACGGGGACGTCCGCGAGCCCAAGATCGGCCCCGACTCGGTGCTGGTGAAGGTCCGGGCGGCAGCCGTGAACCCCGTCGACTGGAAGGCCCGCGAGGGCTATCTGGACCCGATGCTCGACGCCGTCTTCCCGGTGATCCCCGGGTGGGACGTCTCCGGAGTCGTCGTGCAGCTCGGGGTGTCCGTCGCGGAGTACGCGGTCGGCGACGAGGTCATCGGCTACGTCCGTGAGGACTTCCTCTCCCGCGGCACCTTCGCCGAGTACGTCGGCGCTCCGGTGCGCACCCTCGCCCGCAAGCCGCGCAACCTCACCTGGGAGGAGGCCGCGGGCCTGCCGCTGACCGGGCTCACCGCCTACCAGGTGCTCACCGAGGCCCTCCAGGTGAAGCGCGGCGAGACCGTCCTCGTCCACGCGGCCGCGGGCGGCGTCGGCTCCATCGCCGTGCAGCTCGCCCGCCATCTGGGCGCCCGGGTGATCGGCACGGCGAGCGAGGCCAACCACGACTTCGTACGCTCGCTGGGCGGTGAGCCCGTGACCTACGGCGAGGGGCTCGCCGAACGGGTCCGCGGGCTGGCCCCCGAAGGCGTGGACGCGGCCTTCGACACGGTCGGCGGCGACACGCTGAAGGTCTCCGCCAACCTGCTGGCCCCGGAGGGACGCCTGGCGTCGATCGCCGACGGGGACGTGGTCGGCTACGGCGGCCGGTACTTCTGGGTCCGGCCGAACGCCGAGGACCTCACCCGGTTGTCGGAACTGGCCGAACAGGGTGTGGTGTCCGTGCACGTCTCCGAGACGTTCCCGCTCGAGCGCGCGGCGGACGCCTACCGGCTCAACGAAGAGGGCCGCACCCGGGGCAAGATCGTGGTGACGGTGGACTGGGCGGACGAGGCCGCCGAGAACGGGGAGCAGTGAGGCGGGCGAGGCTCCGGACCAGGTCCTAGACCACCACCAGCGCCGCGGCGCACACCGCCGTCGCCACCGCGCACAGGACTGCCGCCGTGGCGTGCCGCGGGGCGAGGGCCGCCGGGGTCGCCGTGGCCGAGAGGGCGTGGATCCGGTGGTGGGCGAGCAGCAGGAAGGCCAGCCACAGGCCGCCGCACAGCGCGCAGGCGACGGTCCCGGACACCGACACCCCGCCGTGCAGCGCCGCCTTCACGGCGAGTACGGCGGCCACCGTGCTCGCCAGCGTCGTACGCCGCCAGGCGAGCCGGGTCCGCTCGGGCTGAAGACCGGGGTCACGCGTCGGCCGGGCCTCTTCGCTCATCCCTCCCACCCGAACAGCACCACGACGGCCATCGCCAGGGCCACCACCGCGACCAGCACGCCCAGCAGCGCCGGAAAGCGGGACGCGGGCAGATCCTCGTCCCGGCGCATCGCCTGTTCGCAGCGCATCCAGTGGTTGACCGCGCGCAGGGAGCACAGCACGCCCGCGGCCAGCAGCGCCAGCGCCAGCCCTACCCGCCAGCCCCAGCGCAGATCCGGCAGGAACTGGTCCACCGCGAAGCCGCCGCCGATCAGCGCCAGCGCGGTGCGCAGCCACGCCAGGAACGTGCGCTCGTTCGCCAGCGAGAACCGGTAGTCGGGTGTGCGGCCCTCCTCCCGGACCTGCTCGGGAGCGAACCACAACCGGACGTTCCGTACGAACTCGATCACCCGCAGGACCCTACCCGCCGACCGCCGTCCGCCCCGGTCGCGGTGCCCGCCGAGGTGGTGTCCGCCCTGCTCAGCCGTTAGCCCGGGCCGCCTTCAGCCGCTCGTACGCCGCCAGGCCGTCCGGCACCCACTCCCAGACGGAAAGCCGCCGTTCGACCTCCGCCTCGGGGAGGAAGCCGTGCCAGGCCACCTCCTCCACCTGGGGGTTCACCGGCAGATCGCAGCGGACCTCGTAGACGGCCGACCACCAGCTCCCGGCGGCCCCCGCGTCGTACAGGAACTTGAAGAGGAACTCCGGGCGGGGCAGGCCGCTCACGCCCAGCTCCTCCTCGGCCTCGCGCAGGGCGGCGTCGTCGTAGGCCTCGCCGGCGCCGACCACACCGCCGACGAACATGTCGTACATCGAGGGGAAGACCAGCTTGGTCGGGGTGCGGCGATGGACGAAGATCCGGCCCTCGGAGTCCCTGGCCCGGACGAAGACGCAGCGGTGACGCAGCCTCTCGGCGTATGCCTGCCCGCGAGGGGACTGTCCGACCACCCGGTCGTTCTCGTCGACGATGTCGAGGATCTCGTCAGCAGCGCTCATGGGCCCATCCAAACAGGCCCGCCACCGGTGCCGGCGGCTGGTCACCGGCACCGACGGCTGGTCACCGGCGCCCGCGGCTGCTGGTCACTCGTCGGCGGCTACTGGGGCTGGAGGTCCGGGACCCGTTCCCGCGGCGCCGTGCCGCGCGGCATCGCCGGGTGCAGTCCGAGGAGCACGATGCCCGCGACGATCGCCGCGAGCCCCGCCGCCTCCCAGGCCAGCGCACCGGTGTCGGTGCGCAACCGGTCGCCGAGGAAGCCGACTCCGCAGATGATCCCCGCGAGAGGCTGCGCCGCGGTCAGCGCGGGCAGCGACAGCCGCAGGGGCGCGGTCTCGAACGCGCTCTGGACCAGCACGAGGCCGGTCACACCGAGGGCGAGCACCGCGTACGGCTGCCAGCCGGTCAGCAGCTCGCCGAGGCCGCCCGCCGTGAAGCGCTGCCCGCTGACCCTGGTCAGCGCGTCCTGGACGCCGTACAGCAGACCGGCCGCGAGGGACAGCAGCACCGGGCCGGAACTCAGCCGGGAGCGTTTGGCGTAGGTGGTGAGCAGCAGGGCCAGCCCGATCATCACTCCCATGATCAGCCAGTGCCGCACCGGATCCGCGACCGCGGTGCCGCCGCGCGGCTCGCCCGCCACGATGAAGGCGGTCACCCCGCCCGCGAGCAGGATCAGGCCCGCCCAGCCCTGGCGGCCCAGCGACTGCTTCGTCTGGTGCCGGGAGAGCGCGAGGGCGAACAGCAGATTCGTCGCGAGCAGTGGCTCCACCAGGGAGATCTCGCCCTGTCCGAGTGCGATCGCCCCCAGCGCCATGCCCGCCACCATGAGGCCGATGCCGCCCAGCCAGCGGGGCACCTTCATCAGGTCGAGCAGCAGCCGGGGCGAGAGGAAGTCACCCAGCGGCGCCCGCTGGGCCGCGTTCTGCTGGAGTACGAACCCGAAGCCCAGGCAGCAGGCGGCGCTCACGGCGAGAACCAGAACCAGAACCGACACGCTGCCTACCTCGATCATCCGGTCGGACCACGGACGGGATGCCTAGTGGCCGACTGTAGCGTCCGGGCGCCCTCGGCGCCTCGAGTACCCGGAACCGGCCGGTTGACCCGGCCGCGGCACCAGGGAACAGGGCCGTGGGGGTTGCGGGGCGGCCCCACGGCCATGGTGTGGGCTCCGGCCGGGCCGCGCCATGGCGTACGCCACACCGGCCGCCGGGACACCCGGCGGCAGGGGGTCCCACCAGCGGCGCTCCGCCGCGGGATTCTCGCCACCGGGCGGCGGTCGGCATCCGTCATCTCCTCCCGACCCTTGACGGTGAGTGTTCCCTAGGGATTGGCTGTGCGTGATCGGCCGAGCGCAGGCCGATGTCAGAGCCGCCGCCGAGGCAGATGAGGAAGTCCCGCGGTGCCCTTACCCCCGCCCCCTCCCGGCCGTGATCACGAGCGCGTCCCCCGGACCCACGACCCGGCCCTGGACGACACCGAACTCGGCCTCGCCCGCGCCGCGCTGGCCCAGGGCCGTCGGCAGCCCGTCCGCTCCCTGCTGGCCCGGACCGGCGCCGACTGGGACCGCCGCGCACACCGGACGACGGTTCTCGCCCTCGAGCCCCGCGCGGCCGCCTGCGCCCACGAGTGGCTGCTCGCCGAACCCGGCAGCGCCGACGCCGCCGCGCTGCTCGCGCTGGCCCAGGTCCGCCGGGCCCTGCGCGGCAAGGAGGACGCGGCGCTCGCCCGAGCGGCGTGCCGTTCGGCCGCCGCGCTCGCGCCCGCCGACCCCACCCCCTGGCTCGGCCTGCTCCAGCTGGAACGGGACGGCGGGGCGGAGACCGTGCGGATCTTCGAGGAGGTCCGGTCCCGGCACCGCGACCACCATCACGCGCACCACCTGATGGTCGCCCGGCTCGCCGAGCGTCGCGCGGACGGTGGCCCGGACCCGCTGCACGAGGTCTACGACTTCGCCGCCTGGGCCGCCGAACAGGCGCCCGCCGACTCCCCGCTGGCGATCCTCCCGGTCGTCGCGCACGCCGAGCGCTACCGAGTCCTCGCCGCCCACGGCTTCGCGCCCGCCGACCCCGCCGACTCCGGGCACTGGCGGGACGGCCGGGCCAGGGGCGTGATGAAGGCCGCGTTCGACTGGTGGCTGGAGTGGGAGCACGACGACCACCCCCGCCACCTGATCGACCTCAACTTCCTCGCGCACGCCAAGAGCCTGGAGGGCCGGGGCGCCGAGGCCGCCGCCCTCTTCCACCGCATCGGCCGGCACGCCACCCCCGAGCCCTGGTCCTACCCGGACCGTGACCCCGGCCCGGCCTTCCACGCGGCCCGTGCCGCCGCGCTCGGTCTGAGAGCCGGGTAAGAAGTGATGACGTAAATCTGACGTCCGCCCGGGATCCCTGGCCCCGGCGGGCCTCCGGGTGCTCGAATGGAAGGGTGAACCCCGAACCACCCGAGCCGGCCGAGGCACCCGAGGCATCCGGTCCGGACGCAGCACCCGCGGAACGTGGCACACCCGTCGGCCGACGGGTCTTCCTCGGCACGCTCGCCCTCGGTGCCCTGGGAGTCGTCGCGGCGCCCCCGCTCCAGCGCGGTATGGAGGCCTTCCTCGGCAGCGCCGCCGACAAGGACCCCACCGGCCTCACGGGTCTGCTCCCCAACGGCGGCGGCTTCCGCTACTACTCGGTGACGTCCTCGGTCCCGCACAAGAGCGCCACGAACTACCGCCTCACCGTGGACGGTCTCGTCGACCGGCCCGCCGGCTACACGCTGGCCGACCTCAGGGCCCTGCCCCAGACCCGGATGGTCAAGGACGTCCAGTGCGTCACCGGCTGGCGGGTGCCGGGCACGCCCTTCGAGGGCGTCCGGCTGTCCACCCTGCTCGACGCGGCCGGGGTCCGCGCCGAGGCCGGCGCCGTCCGCTTCACCTGCTTCGACGGCGCCTACACCGAGAGCCTCACCCTCGCCCAGGCCCGTCGCGCCGACGTGCTGGTCGCGCTGCGCATGCAGGACAAGGACCTCGGCCACGACCACGGCGGACCCGTCCGCCTCTATGTGGCGCCCATGTACTTCTACAAGTCCGCCAAGTGGCTCTCCGGCATCACCGTCACCGAGAAGGTGAAGCCCGGCTACTGGGAGGAGCGCGGCTACGACGTCGACGCCTGGGTCGGCCGCTCGAACGGACGGGACGATGAGCCTACGAACTGAGGCGCCGCAGGCGACCACGGAGATCCCCCGCTTCACCCGCGCCGAACGGTGGGTGCACCGCACCACGGCCCTGCTGATGGGCGTGTGCGTGGTGACGGCGGCCGTGCTGTACATCCCCGAGTTCGCCCAGCTCGTCGGCCGCCGCGAGCTGGTGGTCCGCGTCCACGAGTGGGCGGGCCTGGCGCTGCCCGTCCCGGTCCTGGCGGGTCTCGCCTCCCGCGCTTTCCGCGCCGACCTGCGGCACCTCAACCGCTTCGGCCCGCACGACCGCCGCTGGCTGGGTGCCGCCCTGCGCCGGGACAAGCGCCGGCGGTCACGTCCGGCGGCCAAGTTCAACGCCGGACAGAAGGTCTACGCGGCCTGGATCGCCGGGGCGACCCTCGTGATGCTCGGCACCGGCCTGCTCATGTGGTTCACCCACCTCACCCCGATCATGTGGCGCACCAGCGCGACCTTCGTCCACGACTGGCTCGCCCTCACGATCGGCGTCGTCCTGGCCGGCCACATCGGCATGGCCCTGGGCGATCCGGAAGCCCGCCGCGGAATGCGCACGGGCTCGGTGAGCCGGGAATGGGCCCACCGCGAACACCGCCTGTGGCGCCCCTAGGCGAAGCCCCCACCCGGCCGTCCTGCGCCGGTGACCAGGACGTCGTGTGCACCTCGCCGGGCGCGGGGCGTTCCGCTTCGACACCGAGTTCGACGCGGCGCTGCGACTGCTCGCGGTCGAGCCCGCGTTCGACGCCCTGATCAGCGCGGTGGTCCCGGTACGGGACGCGGAGTCGGCGTTCACGCCCGGTCCGGCCGCTGATGTCGAACACGGGGTGACCCATCCCCGTACTCCTTCCCGCTCCCGCCGTACCGCTAGACGACCAGGGAGAGGAGCAGGACCAGACCGCCGGCGACCACGGAGATGATGGTCTCCATGACCGACCAGGTCTTGATGTTCTGGCCGACGGTGAGTCCGAAGTACTCCTTCACCAGCCAGAACCCGGCGTCGTTGACATGGCTGAAGAACAGCGAGCCGGCGCCGATGGCCAGGACCAGCAGGGCGGTGTGCGTCGTCGACATGTCGGCCGCGAGCGGCGCGACCAGGCCGGCCGCCGAGATCGTCGCCACGGTCGCCGAACCGGTCGCCAGCCGGATGGTCACCGCGATCAGCCAGGCCAGCAGCAGCGCCGGGATCGACCAGTCCTCGGAGATGTCCAGGACCATCTGACCCACGCCGCAGTCGATCAGGGTCTGCTTGAAGCCGCCGCCCGCGCCGACGATCAACAGGATGCCCGCTATGGGCGCGAGGCCCTTCTCGACCAGCCCCGAGACCCGGTCCTTGGCGAACCCGGCGGGCCTCAGCAGGGTGAAGATGCCGACGAGCACGGCGGTGAGCAGCGCGATCAGCGGCGAGCCGACGACGTCGAAGACACGCTGCACGGTGTGCTCGGGGTCGTCCACCACGATGTCGACCAGTGCCTTGGACAGCATGAGCACGACGGGCAGCAGGATGGTGGCGAGCGTGGCGCCGAAGCCGGGTCGCTTCTCCAGGTCCTCGGAGGGCCGCTGCGCGATCATGCGGTCGGGGGCGGGGACGTCGACCCAGCGGGCGGCGACCCGCGAGAACAGCGGACCCGCGACGACGACCGTCGGGACGGCGATGAGCACGCCGAGCGCCAGGGTGACGCCCAGGTTGGCGCCGACCGCGTCGATCGCGACCAGCGGACCGGGATGCGGCGGGACGAGACCGTGCATGACCGACAGACCGGCCAGCGCCGGGATGCCGATCCGCATGAGCGAGTAGTTGCCCCGCTTGGCGACCATCAGCACGACGGGGATCAGCAGCACCACGCCGACCTCGAAGAACAGCGGCAGACCGATGACGGAGGCGATCAGCACCATCGCCCACGGCATGGAGCGGCCTCCCGCCTTGGCGAGGATCGTGTCCACGATCTGGTCGGCGCCGCCGGAGTCCGCCAGCATCTTGCCGAGGATCGCGCCCAGCGCGATCAGCACGCCCACCCCGGCGACGGTGGCGCCGAGTCCGGTGGTGAACGAGGCGATGGCCTTGTCGAGCGGTGCCCCGGCGAACGCGCCGAGCGCGAGCGAGCCGATGGTCAGCGCGAGGAAGGCGTGGAGCTTGAACCGGGTGATGAGCAGGACGATCACGGCTATGCCCGCCAGGACGGCGATGCCCAGCTGCGCGTGGCCGGCCGAGGTGATCGGCTCGACGGTGTCCGCTGCCAGCATCTCGACACTGAGTCTGGTCACGGGTGATTCCCTTGCAGATATGGGGACGGGGAGGGAAGTGCGGGGTGGTCAGGCAGGCTGGGGAAGCGCGTCGAGCGCGGTCACGGCCCGCCCGGTGATGGCCTCCGGGCTGCCGGAGACGTCGACGACGACGCCGCCCTCGTCCGCCTGGAGGGGCTGGAGCGTGGCGAACTGGGAGTCGAGCAGCGCGGTCGGCATGAAGTGGCCCTGCCGGTGCGCCATGCGGTCCTCGATCAGCGCGCGGTCGCCCGCGAGGTGCACGAAGACGACCCCGGGGGCCGCGGCCCGCAGCCGGTCGCGGTACGACCGCTTCAGCGCCGAGCAGCTGACGACCCCGCCGAGTCCGGCCCGCGCGTCCGCCCAGCCGCCGATGGCGTCGAGCCACGGCCACCGGTCGTCGTCGCCGAGCGGGGTGCCGGCCGACATCTTGTCGATGTTGGCCTGCGGGTGGAAGTCGTCGCCCTCGGCGTACGGGACGCCCAGCCGGGCGGCGAGCAGGGGACCGATGGTGGTCTTGCCCGTACCGGCGACACCCATCACCACGACGACGTGCGGGGTACGCATCTCTGCCTCACTGTCTGCCTCGACGTCTGACGCCAACGGACGCCGACGACACTGAAACCGATTAGGTACGACTAATTCAAGAGTGTGTGACAAATAAGTCTGACTTTTTGGCTGAGTGATCTACCCCGTACTCTGAGTGCATGACCACTCCGGGCCGGGGTCTGCACGGCCGAGTACTGGACGCCCTGGGCCCCGCGATCACCGCGGGTGAATACCCGCCGGGCAGCGTTCTGCGCACCGACGAACTGGCCCAGCGCTTCGACGTCTCCCGCTCGGTGATGCGCGAGGCGGTCCGCGTCCTGGAATCCATGCACCTGGTCGAGTCCCGCCGCCGCGTGGGCGTGACGGTCCGCCCCCGGTCCGCGTGGAACGTCTACGACCCGGAGGTCATCCGCTGGCGGCTGGCCGGCGCCGACCGCCCGCACCAGCTGCGCTCGCTCACCGTCCTGCGCTCGGCGATCGAGCCGGTCGCGGCGGGCCTGGCGGCGAAACACGCCACGGCGGAGCAGTGCGCCGAGCTCACGGAGTGCGCGCTCGGCATGGTGGCCAACTCACGCGGGCACCGGCTGGAGGGATACCTCGTCCACGACGTCGCCTTCCATCGGGTGATCCTCGCCGCCTCGGGAAACGAGATGTTCGCCCGCCTCGGCGACGTCGTCGCGGAGGTCCTGGCGGGCCGCACCCATCACGAGGTCATGTTCGAGGACCCCGCCCCCGCCGCCGTCACCCTGCACATCCAGGTCGCGGAGGCGGTCCGCGAGGGCGACGCGGCCCGCGCGGAACGACTGACCCGGGAGATCACGGTCGGCGCCCTCCAGGAACTGGACATCCTGGCGCCCTAGCCGCGCCGGCGCGTTACTCGGGGTGCTAGGGGTGCTAGGGGTGCTAGGGGTGCTCGGGGAACTCCCCGTCCACGTACACCCACGCCCCGGCCACCCGCTCGAACCGGCTGCGCTCGTGCAGCGCGCCGCCCCGGTAGGAGGCCCGGAACTCCACGGTCCCGGTCGCGTGGAAGGCGCTCCCGTCCGCCGTCCCGAGGATCTCCAGGCCCGTCCACCGCATCCCCGGATCGAGCTCGAGCCGCTCCGGCCGCGTCCGCGGATGCCACGTCCGCAGCAGATACCCCACGTCCCCCCGCACGAAGGCGCAGTACCGCGACCGCATGAGCGCCTCGGCGGTCGGCGCGGCCTCGGCGCCCACGTGGTAACGACCACAACAGGCCTCGTACGGCGCGGGCAGCCCGCACGGACAGCCGGTGGAAACGGCGGGCGAGGTGCGGACGGCGGCGGAGCCGCGCTGTCGCGGGCGGGCGGTACGTCGGGCCATGACCCCATTGTGCCCGTCCCTCGAGGGGCGCGGGGAACTGCGCGATCAGCCCCCACCGGTCCGCGGGCCGGAAACCGTGCCGGCATCCCCGCGATCACAGCGAAGCGTCACGCCGACTCCGCGCCCCGGCCCACCGACGGGACCGGCAGCGGTGGCAGCGCCGTGCCGTACACCCATGCCTCGAACAGCTCGTCCAGCGGCTCCGGTGCGAACCGTGCCGCGTGCGCGGCGAGCGTCGACGTCGTCACCGACCCGCCCCGGTGCAGCCCGAGCCAGGCGCGCAGCATCCGGAAGAACGCGTCGTCGCCGAGCGCGCAGCGCAGCGCGTGCACGGTGAGCCCGCCGCGCTCGTAGAGCCGGTCGTCGAACATCGACTTGCGGCCGGGGTCGGCGAGGCGCAGGTCCTGCGGCAGCGAGGACAGCGACCGGTGCGCGACCGCGGCGTGCTGCTGCGCGCTGCGCCCGCCCGACCGCTCCGACCACAGCCACTCCGCGTACTTCGCGAACCCCTCGTTCAGCCAGATGTGCCGCCAGTCGGCGATGGACACGCTGTTGCCGAACCACTGGTGCGCCAGCTCGTGCGCCACCAGCCGCTCCGAACCCCGCGCGCCGTCCAGGTGGTTGGCGCCGAACAGCGACAACCCCTGGGCCTCGACGGGGACATCGAGGTCCTCCTCCGTCACCACCACCGCGTACTCGTCGAACGGGTAGGGCCCGAAGAGCTGTTGGAAGAGATGCATCATCCCGGGCTGCCGCGCGAAGTCCCGCGAGAACTCCGCCAGCAGCTCCGCCGGGAGGTGCCCGTGCTGGGGGATGCCCCCGAGCCCCGGGTCGCCCAGCAGGACGGTCTGGTACTTGCCTATCGACAGGCCGACCAGATAGCTCGACGTCGGCGCCGACTGCTCGTACACCCACGTCGTCGTCGAGGCCTTCGTGGTCCGCGTCAGCAGCCGGCCGCCCGCCACCACCGAGTACGCCGACGGTGTCGTGACCGCTATCAGGTACGACGCCTTGTCCGCGGGCCGGTCGTTGCACGGATACCAGGAGGGCGCCCCGACGGGCTGGCTCGCCACCAGCGCCCCGTCGCCCAGCTCCTCCCAGCCGATCCCGCCCCAGGGGCTGTTCACCGGCTTGGGGTTGCCCGACCAGTGCACCTCGACGGTGAAGGCGGCCCCGGCGCGCAGCGGCTTGGCGGGCCGCACGCGCAGCCGGCCGCCACGGTGGGTGTAGTGCGTCGGCCGGCCGTCCACCCGGACCCGGCCGATCTTGAAGTCGGCCAGGTTCAACTGGAACTCCGGCAGCGCCGAGCGCCCCACGATGGCGTTGATCCGCGCCGCGCCCGACAGCCGGTTCGGGCCGGGCCGGTAGTCCAGCGTGAGCTCGTAGCGGTGCACCCGGTAACGGGAGTCACCGTTCGCCGGGAAATACGGATCCGGCCCGACCGACTGCTGAACTGCCACTTCCCCGTCCGCTCCCTGACCTGTAATCGAACCACCCGCCGCCGGTGCACCGCCCACCGACTCCGAGTAGCCCCCTCTCAGGGACGCCATGCCTCGATCGGGTTGCCGAGCCAGCGGGTGTCGTCCGGGACGGACTCCGCGGCCATGACGAGCGACGCGGGACCCAGGGTCGTCCGGGCCCCGATCGTGCTGCCGGGCAGCACGATCCCGCCAGGGCCCAGCGTGGCACCCTCACGGAGGACCACAGTATCCGTCCGCAAGATCCGGTCGTGGAAGAGGTGAGTCTGCAGGACGCACCCACGGTTCACCGTCGCCCCGTCCCCGAGCGTCACCAGGTCCGACTCCGGCAGCCAGTAGCTCTCCACCCACGCGCCCCTGCCGATCCGCGCGCCGAGCCCGCGCAGCCACGCCGTCATCACCGGCGTCCCCGGCACGGCGCCCGCCAGCCACGGCACCGCAACGACCTCGACGAACGTGTCCGCCAGCTCGTTGCGCCACACGAAGCCGCTCCACAGCGGATGCTCGCCGCTGCGATGCCGACCGACGAGCAGCCACTTGGCGACGATCGAGACGACGGCCGCCGCGCCCCCCGCCCCGAGCAGGACGAGCCCGGACAGCAGCGGCGCCCAGACGCCCAGCGCGCACAGCACCGCCACCGTCAGCACGGCCAGCCCCGCCGAGCAGAACACCGGCACGATCCGGCACAGTTCCACCAGCGCACGCGCCCACAGCAGCCGCGCGGGCGGCTCGTACGTCCGGCTCTGGTCACCGCCGGTCGTGTTCCGCGGCAGCTTCACCGGCGGCAGTCCCAGGTACGAGCTGCCCTTCTTCGCCTTCTTCGGCGTCGCCGACAGCACCCCCACCAGGCCGCCGTCGGGCACGCTCCGCCCCGGCGCGGTCATCCCCGAGTTGCCGAGGAACGCCCGCCGACCGATCTCCGCCCGCCCGATCCGCATCCAGCCGCCGCCGAGCTCGTACGGCGCGGTCAGCGTGTCGTCGGCGAGGAACGCGCCCTCACCGACCGTGGTCAGGCTGGGCAGCGCGAGGACGGTCGACACCTCGGCGCCCTTGCCGATCCGCATCCCGAGCAACCGCAGCCACACCGGCGTGACCAGCCCCGCGTACAGCGGGAAGAGGGTCTCGCGCGAGTGGTCCATGAGCTGTGTGACGGTCCAGGCCTGCCAGCCGATCCTGCTGTGCGTGGGATGCGTGCCCTCGCGCAGACCGAGGCTCAGCAGCCGTACGGCGATCAGCAGCAGCACGGCGTACGCCAGACCGAAGGCGAGCGTGGCCGGGACCAGGGCGAGCGCGGCGCCCCGCAGGGCCTCACCGAGCCCGCCGCCCGGGGTCACGAAGCGGCTCGCCACCAGCAGGGCCGCCCCGGCCGCCAGCACCGGCAGCGCGGTCAGCCCGAAACCGGCCAGGCCGTACAGCACCCGCCAGGAGGTGCCCCGGGCCGGCCGTTCCTTGGGCCAGTTGCGCTTGGCCTTGCCGAGCTTGACCGCGGGAGCGCCCGCCCACCGCTGACCGGTGGGGATCTGACCGGTGACCGCCGAACCCGGCGCCACCTCGGCCCGCTTGCCGACCCGGGCGCCCGGGAAGAGCATGCTGCGCGTGCCGACGACGGCGTGCGCGCCCACCTTGACCGTTCCCATCTCCAGCCGGTCGCCGTCCAGCCACCAGCCGGACAGGTCCACCTCGGACTCCACGGCCGCGCCCCGGCCCAGCTTCAGCATGCCGGTCACCGGCGGCAACGAGTGCAGGTCCACGTCCGGCCCGACCTTGGCCCCCAGGGCCCGCGCGTAGCGCTCCAGCCAGGACCCGGTCAGCGAGGTCGCCCCGCTGAACTCGGCCAGCCGCTCCGCCGTCCACAGCCGCAGATGGACGCCGCCACCGCGTGCGTACCGCCCCGGCTGCACACCGCGCAGCAGCAGCCGCGCCCCGCCCGCGGCGATCGCGAGCCGGCCGGGCGGGCTGAACAGCAGCAGGGCGGCGGATCCGACCAGCCACCACGGGGCGGTCGGCAGCCAGGAGTACGCGGGCAGCAGGTTGCCGAGCGCGGCCAGCGGCACGGTCCAGCGCAGCCCCAGCAGCGTGAACAGCGGTACCAGCAGCAGCGTCTGGATCACCTTGGCGCGCGCTGGCACCGGCGCGATGACGCGGGTCGCCCCGTCGTCCTGCGCGGATTTCTCCAGATGCCGGGCCAGCTTGCGCAGGGTGGGCTGCTGGTAGATGTCGAGGACGGCCGCGCTGGGGTAGCGGGTGCGCAGCCGCGTCGTCAGCCGGGCGGCGGCGAGGCTGCTGCCGCCGATCGCGAAGAAGTCGTCGCGGGCACTGCCCACGGGGATGCCGAGGACCTCGGTCCACTGTTCCGCCAGCCAGGCCTCGGTGCCGTAGAGCTGCTCGGCCGGGCCGCCCGTCTCCACCCCTTCCAGGGGCCAGGGCAGGGCGTTGCGGTCGACCTTGCCCGAGGTCCGGGTCGGCAGGTCGTCCACCGGCGCGAGCAGCGGCACCAGGGCGGCGGGCAGCTCGGCGCGCAGCCGCTGCACGGCCGCCGCCTGGTCCCAGCCGCCCTGCGTCACGACGTATCCGACGAGGAGCTGGTTGCCGCCGCGGGCGGTCCGCACGGCGGCGGCGGCGCTCGCGACACCCGGCAGCGCCTGCAGTGCCGCGTCCACCTCGCCCAGCTCGATCCGCCGCCCGCCGAGTTTGATCTGCTCGTCGGCCCGCCCGAGGAAGACGAGCCCCTCGGCGTCGGCGCGCACCAGGTCACCGCTGCGGTACGCCCGTTCCCAGCCCAGCGACTTCAGCGGCGCGTACTTCTCCGCGTCCTTCTCGGCGTCGAGATAGCGCGCGAGCCCGACCCCGCCGATCACCAGCTGCCCGCTGCCACCCAGCGGCACGGGCTCCCCGGCCTCGTCCACGACGGCCAGCTCCCAGCCCCTGAGCGGCAGACCGATCCGGATCGGTTCCTCGCCGGACATCAGGGAGGCACAGGCGACGACGGTGGCCTCGGTCGGCCCGTACGTGTTCCAGACCTCCCGCCCCTCCGTCACCAGCCGCTGCACCAGCTCGGGCGGGCAGGCCTCACCGCCGAAGATCAGCAGCCGGACGTCGTTGAGGGTCTCGGGCTCCCACAGCGCGGCCAGCGTCGGCACCGTGGAGACGACCGTGATCTCCTGCTCGACCAGCCAGGGCCCCAGATCGGCGCCGCTGCGGACCTGGGAGCGGGGCACGGGCACCAGACAGGCCCCGTAGCGCCAGGCCAGCCACATCTCCTCGCAGGAGGCGTCGAAGGCCACGGAGAGCCCGGCCATGACCCGGTCGACGGGCCCGATCGGCTCCTCGGTGAGGAACAGCGCGGCCTCGGCGTCCACGAAGGCGGCGGCGCTGCGGTGACTGACGGCGACACCCTTGGGCTTCCCGGTGGAGCCGGAGGTGAAGATGATCCAGGCGTCGTGCTCGGTGCCGGGGCGGGCGGCGGCCGCCGCCGTGGACGTGCCGTGGACGGTGATCTCGTGCCGGGCGCCGACGACCGCCCGCACGTCCGCCTCCCCGAAGACCAGCTCGGCCCGCTCGTCGGGGTCCTCGGCGTCCACCGGGACGTAGGCGGCGCCGGCGGCGAGGACGGCGAGGATCGCCACGTAGAGGTCGTTGGTGCCGGACGGGACACGGATGCCCACCCGGTCGCCCAGCCCGACCCCGGCGGTGGAGAGCCGGCGCCGGAGGTTCTCCACCTCGACGGCGAGGGCGCGGTAGGTGAGGGGCGTGCTGCCGTCGTCCAGGGCGAGCTCGTCCGGGAACGACCGTACGGACGCGTCGAAGACGTCGACGAGGGTGCGGGGGGAGGCGGCGGGGCCGCCGGAGAAGCGGGCGGTGTCACCGAGTTGAGCGTGGATTTCTTCGTCGAGCAGGCCGAGAGCACTGCTCTCGTGAATGGCTGCCATCGGTCCTCGCGTCTCGATCCCGGAAGCCTCCGGGGCGCCGGCGGGCCCGCAGGTCTGCCTGGGGTTGTCCGGTCCAGCTCCGTAACAAGCCGGAAATTTTAGTACGACGCTAGGCTCGCCGCAGGGGCCCGGCCACTCGGGGAGGCCGTCCGGGGTGTCGTGGAAGATCAACAGCAACGCTCTGACCTGGAAGCTTCGCGCTGCGGGGAGACTTGCCCCACATCGGCGGGAAGGACGCCTCTGCCGACCTGATGTCCCGGTCTGAAGTGCGCGCGCCGAGGGCGGGAGCGGGGGCGAAAGGCAGGGGAGACGCAGAGAGGTAAGGGATGCCGAGGCGATCCAGGTGGTCCGGGACCGGGACCGGGACCGGCGCCGGATCCGACGACGCACACGTGCGCTTCCCGCCGCAGCGACGTCGTGCGCATTGAGCGCGGTCGGCGCCGCGCCGTCCTTGAAGGGTGCGCGCGCTGAGTGTCGGCGGCGACCTCGTTGCGGAGCGCCGAGGAGCCACGTCCCGTGGGCGACCCGCTCCGTGGCCTCTTCAGGCGGCTGCCCGGCTGATCACGCCGGGCGCGGCACGGCCGGGACGCGGCACGGCGGGGGCATGGCTCGCGCTTTGGCCGGCCACTCGGGCACCGCTGGAAGGCGGGTGACCCGACCCGCGCCCCGGAGCCCTCCCGCACGGCTCCGACAGTCGTATGGTTCGTGGTGATTTATGGTGAATAGAGGAGTATGCCCCTACCGGAGGTGCAATGATGCGCGCCGCGGCAGCGATCGGCTCTCTGGCTGTCGGCGTGGCGCTCATCGTCGCGACATCGGCTTGTGACCAGGGCGGGTCGCAGTCGCCGAATGTCCACTACGGCGACTGCCCGGTCTCGGGACATTACGGGGAGTTTCACCTGACACCCGAGACGGCGGGGGCCCTCACGGTCAAAACGACCCTGCCCGCGCCCGGCTGGTGGAACGGCGACACGCCGGACTCCATCAAGAGCGGCTACGAGTACTGCATGGCCGCCAACATCGCCTATCGATCCGGACTTGACCGGGTGAAGGTGGAGAACACCCCCTTTCCGGAGGTCGTGTCCGGCCGGACCAAGGACTTCGACCTGGCCCTGGCTCAGATCACGATCACCCCGGAACGGAGCAAGGTGGCCGAGTTCTCCCCGCCCTACCTCTCCTCGACCCTGGGAGTGCTGATCAGGGACGATGAGAAGATCGACGCGGCCAACATCCGTGACGTTCGCATCGGAGTGGCCGAGGGCACCACGGGCGAGGAGTTCGTCGAGAAGCGCCTCGAGCCGACCAAGCCCGTCACCGCCTTCCCCAACGACCCGGAGATGGTCACGGCGCTGGAGGAGGGACGAGTCGACGCGGTCGTCCACGACACGACGATTCTGCTGGCGTATCCCCAGAAGCGGGAGGGCCAGGTGCGTCTCGTGGGCCAGTACAGGACCGACCAGGGTTACGGCGCCCTCTACCCGAAGGGGTCACCCGACAAGGACGAGCTGGACCGGATCATCAGGCAGCTGATCGACGACGGAACGCTCACCAAACTGTCGGCCGTCTATCTCGGGGCCGCTTTCGGCCAGGACCCGGCCAAGATCCCGTACTTCACGGTCGGCGACGGCTCCTGAACGCGCCGGGCGTACGCCCGCCCCGGAGCGGCGGTCCGGTTCCGTCCCGCTTCACAGGTCCGCCATCGGGAGACCGCTCAGGTCCCCGGCGGCTCCGGCGGCGAGCGCCTGCTCAGCCCAGATGATCTTGCCTCGGTCGGTGTACCGGGTCCCCCAGCGGCGGGACATCTGCGCGACGAGGAACAGACCACGACCCCCCTCGTCGGTGAAGGCCGCGCGGCGCAGGTGCGGGGAGGTGCTGGTGCCGTCGGCGACCTCGCAGATCAGGCTGTCGCGGTCGCGCAGCAGCCGCAGGCTGATGGGGCTCGCTCCGTACCGGATGGCGTTCGTCACGAGTTCGCTGAGGATCAGCTCGGTCGTGAAGGCGGCCTCGCCGAGCCCCCAGGACTCCAGCCTGCGGGTGGCCTCGGCGCGGATCCGGGAGACGGCCGCGGGGTCGTCGGGCACCTCCCACTCCCCGACCTGCCCCGGGTCGAGCAGCCGGGTGCGTGCGACGAGCAGGGCGACATCGTCACTCGACCTGGTGCGCAGCATCGCGTCGAGCACCGCCCGGCAGGTGTCGTCCGGGGTGGCGCCGTCCGTATGGGCGAGCGCCTGCCTCAGCATGCCGAGCCCGGTGTCGATGTCACGGCCGCGGGCCTCGACCAGGCCGTCGGTGTAGAGGACCAGCCGGCTGTCGGCTGCCAGCCGGAGTACGGCCGTCTCGACCGGCAGACCTCCTGCCGCGCCGAGTGGCGGGGCGACGGGGATGTCGGGGAAGGTCACGGAGCCGTCGGGTGAGACAAGCGCCGGACCGGGATGACCGGCCCGGGCGAGAACACACCGCCCGGAGACCGGATCGTAGACCGCGTACAGGCAGGTGGCACCGGTGACGGCCTCGGTGTTGCCCTCGGCCGCCGCGTCCTGGTCGATCCGGGTGATCAGGTCGTCCAGGTGCGCGAGAAGCTCGTCCGGAGGCAGGTCCAGGGCGGCGAAGTTGTGCACCGCGGTCCTCAGACGACCCATCGTCGCGGCGGCGTGCAGACCGTGTCCGACGACGTCGCCGACCACCAGGGCCACCCGGGCCCCCGGCAGCGGGATGACGTCGTACCAGTCGCCGCCCACCCCCGCCTGGGCGGGCAGGTACCGGTGCCCGACCTCCAGGGCGGACAACTCGGGGAGCACGCCGGGCAGGAGACTGCGTTGGAGGGTGACGGCCGTGGTGTGCTCGCGGGTGTATCGCCGCGCGTTGTCGATGCACACGGCCGCCCGGGCGGCGAGTTCCTCGGCGGGGGACAGGTCGTCCGGCTCGAAGGGGTCCTGCTCCGAACGCCAGAACTCCACGACACCCAGCAATTGGCCTCGGGCCTGGAGCGGCACCGAGATCATGGAGTGGACACCGGATTCGATGACCTTCCGGGCCCGTTCCGGGTTCTGGACCCGCCATCCGTCGGCCATGGCGAGGTCCGCCACCAGGACCGGCCGGCCGGTGGTCATACCGATGGCCACGGGGTTGCCCGGCGCGTAGCGCATCCGCCTCCCGACGGGGTAAAGGGGCACGTCGTCCCGGATGCCCTCGGTTGCGATACGGCGCATCTCCATACTCGCCCCCGTCGGTTCACCCCCTTGCAGCACGGGCTCCAGCAGCTCGACGGTGGCGAAGTCGGCGAAACGCGGGACCGCCACCTCGGTCAGTTCTTCGGCGGTGCGCGTCATGTCGAGGGTGGTACCGATCCGCGTGCTGGCCTCGTAGAGCAGTTGCAGGCGCCCGCCCGCCACGTCCGCCCGGCCCGCGAGGGCGCGCAGCTCCGTGGTGTCCCGCAGGGTGGCCACGCTGCCGCCCTCCGGGCCGACCACCGGCCTCACGCTGACCGCGAGCAGGATGTCCCCGGCCAGGAAGACCTCGTCCGTGGCAGCCCGGCCCGATCCCAGCAGTCCGGCCAGGGCCGGGCTCAGCCCGAGTCCGGTGACCGCCCTGCCCTCGGCCTCCTGCGGCAGTGCGAGCAGTCGGCGCGCCTCGTCGTTGACCAGCAGCAGCCTGCCGTCACCGTCCAGAATGATCACGCCTTCGCGGACCGCGTGCAGCACCGCGTCGTGGTGCTCGTACATGCGGGTCATCTCCACCGGCCCCAAGCCCCGGGTCTGGCGCCGCAAACGCCCGCTGACCAGGGCCGACCCACCCGCGGCGAGAAGCAGCGCGACACCGCCGGCGGCGAAGATCACCGGCAGCTGGTGCTGCACCACACTGGTCACCTTGTCCACCGTGACCCCCACGGTGACGAGGCCGACCGCGGTCCCCTTCTCGTCGAAGACGGCCACCGTCGAGTCGACCGCCTTCCCCAGACTGCTGTCGAACGTGGTCTGGTGGGGCTCGCCTTCGAGCGCCTGGCCGTAGGATGTGGAGACGTGCTTCCCGATCTGGTCCGGGTCCGGGTGCGTCCACCGGAAGCCGTAGGGGCTCAGCGCCACGACGTAGTCGACGCCGGTCCTCTTGCGCACCGCCTCGGCGCGTGGCTGGAGTGCCGCCGTCGGGTCATCGCTCTTCATCGCCTCCGCGGTGCCCGGGGCGTTCGCGAACGCCTCGGCCGCCACCAGCGACCGGTCGCCGGCTTCCTGGATCGCGCGATTGCGGTCCTGGATCACGAGCACCACCACGGCCGTGGCGATGACCAGGAGGACGACCACCAGTTGCAGTAGGAAGACCTGACCGGCGACGCTGCGCGGTTTCCGCAACGACAGCAGACGTCGGCCGGAACGGTGACGGGCCTTCGGGCCGGCTTGCGGTGGCCCGGCCTTCGGTGGCACGCGGTCGGCCCGGCGGCTCGCTGGGGCATGTTGCCCAAGTTTGCCCATTTTCCCAGTATCAGTGACCGGCCCGGCGGGCGCGGCTCAGGACGGGCCCGTGCCGGTACGGGCGGGCCGGTGCCGCAGCGAGCGGGGAGCCCGAAGGGTGCGGGAAACGAAGAATTGCCGGTGAGTCACATGACTCACCGGCAATTCGCAAACCTACCGAGGACGATCTCATGAACGTCCCGGCTGGTTCCGCCTCTGTGTCCGAGGGGGGACTTGAACCCCCACGCCCGATAAAGGGCACTAGCACCTCAAGCTAGCGCGTCTGCCATTCCGCCACCCGGACAAGGTGTCTGTCGTGCGGGGCTTCCCCCGCGGCGACGTCGTAAACATTACCAGGCTTTCCGGGGTGCCCGATCACGGGCAGTCGCCCCGCCGGATGCCGTATCCCGCGTGAACGGCGTGTGACGGGCCGGGACCGGCCTTGGGCGGGGAGCGGGGGAGAGGGAGGATGAGGGGGACCCACCAGCAGTGACAGCGGGAGGAACCAGCGTGAGCGCGACCGACGGCACGGCCAGGAGCGTCACCGGCGAGGACGAGGTCGTGGACCTCTGCCGCGAGCTGATCCGGATCGACACCAGCAACTACGGCGACCACTCGGGTCCGGGTGAACGCAAGGCGGCCGAATGGGTCGCCGAGAAGCTCGCCGAAGTGGGACTCGAGCCGAAGATCTTCGAGTCGCACCCGGGACGCGCCTCCACCGTGGCCCGCATCGAGGGCGAGGACCCGTCCAGGCCCGCGCTGCTCATCCACGGTCACCTCGACGTCGTACCGGCGAACGCGGTCGACTGGACCCACCACCCCTTCTCCGGCGAGGTCGCCGACGGATGCGTGTGGGGCCGGGGCGCGGTCGACATGAAGGACATGGACGCGATGACGCTGGCGGTCGTCCGCGACCGGCTGCGCACCGGGCGCAAACCGCCCCGCGACATCGTGCTCGCGTTCCTCGCCGACGAGGAGGCGGGCGGCACCTACGGCGCCCGTCACCTCGTCGACAACCACCCCGACCTGTTCGAGGGCGTCACCGAGGCGATCAGCGAGGTGGGCGGGTTCTCGTTCACCGTGAGCGAGGAGCGGCGGCTCTACCTCATCCAGACGGCCGAGAAGGGCATGCACTGGATGAAGCTGACCGTGGCCGGCACCGCCGGACACGGCTCGATGATCCACCGGGACAACGCGATCACCGAGCTCTCCGAGGCGGTCGCGCGGCTCGGCCGGCACACCTTCCCGGTCCGGGTCACCAAGACGACCCGCGCCTTCCTCGACGAACTCGGCGACGCGCTCGGCACCCAGCTCGACCCCGAGGACATGCAGTCGACCCTCGCCAGGCTGGGCGGGATCGCCAAGCTGATCGGCGCGACCCTGAGCAACACCGCCAACCCGACCCAGCTGGGCGCCGGCTACAAGGTCAACGTCATCCCGGGCGAGGCCACCGCGCACGTCGACGGGCGGTTCCTGCCGGGGCACGAGGACGAGTTCCTCGCCGACCTCGACCGGATCCTCGGCCCGAAGGTGCGCCGCGAGGACGTGCACTCCGACAAGGCGCTGGAGACCTCCTTCGACGGGCCGCTGGTCGAGGCGATGCAGTCCGCGCTGCTCGCCGAGGACCCGACCGCCAAGGCCGTCCCCTACATGCTCTCCGGCGGTACGGACGCCAAGTCCTTCGACGACCTCGGTATCCGCGGTTTCGGCTTCGCCCCGCTGAAGCTGCCGCCGGAGCTGGACTTCGCCGGGATGTTCCACGGCGTGGACGAGCGGGTCCCGGTGGACGGGCTGCAGTTCGGCGTGCGTGTGCTCGACCGGTTCATCGACGCGTCCTGAATTGTCCCGCTGAAACCAGATTCCACCGGGTGGAGAGCGGGCGAAGAAAATCGGCCGCCTGTGCGGGCGCGACTGGGAAGAGTGAATGCGCCGATAAGCGCGTAGCCTCATTAATTCCCCCTCGTTACTGGTGATGCGATCCGCTGCTTGGGATCGCATTGCCAACAAGGAGGAATAATGATCAAGAAGGTCGTCGCTGCTGCGGCTGCCACTGGTGGGCTGGTTCTCGCGGGCGCGGGTCTGGCTGTCGCCGACGCCGGTGCCCAGGGTGCTGCCGTGCACTCCCCGGGTGTCGCCTCGGGCAACGTGATCCAGGTGCCCGTGCATGTCCCGGTGAACGTCTGCGGCAACACGATCTCGGTGATCGGGCTGCTGAACCCCGCCTTCGGCAACACCTGCATCAACAAGTGACGTCGACCCGCTGAGGGTCGTCCGTCCACACAGTCGGCCCCGGAGCGCGCGCCATGCGCTCCGGGGTCGACCGGTATTTCTCCGAAGGAAAAGCCGAAGAAGTCGAAGAGCCCGAAACGAATCGAACAGCTGCCATGCTGCGAGAAATTCGGGACGAGTGACGAGATGGAAAGCAGGGATTCAGTAATGCGACAGGTCACCCGCAAAAGCCTCATGACCGTGGCGGCGGCGACGGGAGTGATCGCCGCCGCGGGCGGCTACGCCCACGCCGACTCCGGCGCGAACGGCGCCGCCACCGACTCGCCCGGCGTCCTGTCGGGCAACTCGGTGCAGGCCCCGGTCAACATTCCGGTGAACGTCTGCGGCAACACCGTCGACGTCGTCGGGGCGCTCAACCCGACCTTCGGCAACTCCTGCGCCAACAAGGGCGGCGGCGCGCGGTCGGGCGGCTACGGCGGCCAACGGGGAGGTGGCTACGGCGACCACCAGGGCGGCGGCTACGGCGACCACCAGGGCGGCGGTGGCGGCCGGGGTGGAAACCACGGCGGTAACCACGGCGGCGGCTACGGAGGCAACCACGGCGGCGGCTACGGCGGCAACCAGGGCAGCGGCTACGGCGGCGGCCATGGCGGCGCCGGCGCGCAGGGCGGCTCCGGGGGCGCGCACGCGGGCGGGTACACGGGCGGATCGCCCGGTGTCGGCTCCGGCAACCACGTCCAGGCGCCGATCGACGTGCCGGTCAACGTGTGCGGCAACAGCGTCGACGTCGTCGGGATCCTCAACCCGTCCTTCGGCAACGACTGCGCCAACGACAGCGGTACCGGTGCCCACAGGCCCCCCTCCCGCGGCCACGAGACGCCGGGCCAGCCCGGAGAGCACGGCCCCGGCAAGCCGGGCGGGCACGGACACTCCGGCCCGTCCCGACCCGGGGGCGTGCCGTCCACCTCGGATCACGTGACCCCGGCCGGCGCCTCCGGCGTCCACCGGCCCGCCGCCCACGCCGCGCAACTCGCGCACACCGGCAGCGAACTGCCGATGGGCCTCGCTCTGCCGGCCGGCGTGGGCGCGCTGCTCGCGGGCGCGGTGCTCTACCGCAAGGCGCGCCCCTCCGCGTAAACCTCGAGGGAGCCCACGACGGAGCGGGCCCCGCCTCGGCGGGGCCCGCTCCGTATCCGTCGGCTCACCTCACCACGTGGCCCGCACCTGGCGAATGATCCGCCGGCGCAGCCGCACCCTGCGGCTGCCGTCACGCAGCAGGCTCAGGCGGTCCAACTCCCAGTGTCCGTACTCGGCATGGTCGGTCAGCAGTCGGGTCGCGTCCTTGCGGGAGACCCCGCGCGGTACGTAGACGTCGACAAATTCGTATTCCGGCATCGCATCTATTGTGCGGTCTGGGGTCCGGTACGGATAGCGTCTGCACTATGTCTGATGCTGCGCAGCCCACCGCTGCCGAGGTACGCGCCGCCGCCGAGGCGGTCAAGACCGCGCTCGACCGCCACCTGGCGGCGGTCGAACGTAGGACGGGGGAGGACGACCCGGCTGTCTACGAGGCGTTCAACGAGCTGGCCGCGGCCGCCGAGGTCTACGACGAACTGCTCTACGACCGTTATGACGAGGTCACGCCCTTCGAGATCCCCGGCGCGGAGGACTCCCTGCCGCCGTACGCGGGTCCCGAGGAGCCGAACGCGCTGAGTGTGCTGATCCGCCGCGACTACGCCGTCGCGGAGCCACAGCGGCTGCTGGCGCAGGCCCAGCGGATCGAGGCGGCGGACGACGAAGGAGTGGGCGGGGCGGTCTCGGACACGGTGCACGGGGCGCTGGGCATTCTGTTCGGCGAGTTCGAGCCGGACGAGATCGCCTCCCGGCACAAGGAGTTCGGCCTGGAGGAGGGCGACTCCACGCTGTGGGTGCTGGCTGCGGACGAACCGGCCGAGCCGGGCGAGTGGCTGGAGACACCCTTCGAGCAGGCCGACCCCGGGCGGGTCGTCTGCCGCTTCGACGTGAGCTCGGTGTTCGACGAGCTCGACGACGGCGACGACGACGAGGATCTCGCGGACGACATCGAGGACGAGGAACTGGAGCCACTGGACGCGGACCGCTAGTGAGCTGGTTCGGAGATGCGTGAGCAGTAGCGGCAGATTCGGTCGAGGATCTGGTCGGCGGTCTTGGTCCATTTGAAGGGTCTGGCCTGGT